>VBAR01000002.1:300000-505392 GCA_005882315.1 Bacteroidota bacterium | reverse complement strand
TCGCTTATCATAAAATGTATAGCTGATGAGCCAGTCGTTGGTGCTGCCCAGTATTTTTGTTTTTACTCCGGTGAGTATACCCAATGTTTTACCCGTTGCAGTGCCTTCGCCGGTAAGACCTTCTGAAGTGTAACTCAGGTCAGCTGTTCCGTTATTATCAAAATCATAATCATCATAATAGTAATACAGTCTTTCTTCTGTACCTGATGTAGGAAAACAATCATTCGTGTACCAGGGTGAGGCGCTGCTGCTTCGTTTTTCATAATACGTCGTGCCGCTGCCATAACAACTCAGTCCATCCACGTAGCTTTGCATGCTGCTGAGTGATGTATGTGTGGCATCGGTATAAATACCTTCTGTTATACTGCGGAAGCGGCTGTCATATTTTGTGTAGAACCATTTATTACTTGTACGCATCTTAGCATCCTGTACCAGTACCACTCTGTCAAGCGGGTCATACACTATATATACCACACCTGCTCCCGGTACTTTTTTTTCTGTCACTCTTCCCTTTGCATCATATTTATAGGAGAAAACAAGATTAGGAACACTACTGACATTCCATGTACTGATCGAATTGAGCCTGGCTACTGCTTTGGGCGGAATAACATAAGATACATTACCCGATAAATTATAAACATCATATGTATCAAAATAATCCGAACCGTTTTTCTGCCGTTTCAATATCACACGGCCTATCTTATCAGTAAATACTATTGTACGACCAGGATCGGAATCACTGCCATCATCCACTGCTTCTGTTACCATTAAATCATTGGCTGAATAGTTTCCGCTGCTAGTACCATCCACACTCCATTTTCTTACACCGCCGTTAATACTGTTATCGTCTGATTCATTGGTGCGGTACAGTATCATTTGATAATGCTGATCTGTTTGAAAATTATTACCAACGCTTCCTTGCTTGAGCATTCGCTGCATCGGGCTTTGTTCTATCTCTGACTGCGCCCATGGTTTGGTATCATACGCTACTTTGTTTGTTGTTGTATTCGTTGTATAAAAACTTGCCTGGTTACTTTCCGCAGTAGACCGTTCCTGATACGTACCATTGGTGGTACTTGCTTCAAAAGGCAAATAGCTTTTAGTTGCTCTGCCAAACTCATCATACTTACTAAACTGGATAATGTCCTTGCCATTCGGACTGCCTGCTGCAATTATACTTTGCAAGGGCCTTCCAAACCCATCGATATAACTATACATTGTAACCCGTTCATGACTTTGCAATGTATTTACCAAACTCGCCTCCGTTATTCCACTTTTCTTCACGATCTCTGTTACTACCCCGGCTGGTTGGCTGATTAAACCTGTACCCGATGTAAGAGTGATCTGGGAATAACTATTACTTGCTAATAACAACAGTAATATTGCAGCTATACTGCATAGACGTTGAATAGATCTCATAAGAAACCATTTTTATGTTTAAATACAGAGATATAGCATAGTAATGACCCTACTACGCATTTAGGGAGAGAGACGTTGATTACTTGAAATTCATACTCTTCGGATTAAAGATTTGAGATTTCAGTCTTATTCTAATATCAATAAAAAAAAGTCATACAAAAAGGTTTATTTCTTTAACCCATACTGAAGGTTATATGCAGTCCATATACCTTCAAGACTACCAGAATATTAAATTCTACCAATGATATAAAAATAGCCTGTAATAGCCATTCCACACAATATGACTAATACGATATAATGACTAACTCTCAATTTAAGATGTGACGATAAATGTGTAGATTTTGCAATTAGCCCATATATTGACGCTATTGTAAATATTATTAGCCAATGCTTCAAGTTTAGATCATAGTCATGAAATTTATTTTTAATTTCCAAATAAGATAAACCTAAGAATAGCGGTATTGAAAAGGTACCAAATATTATAAAACTGAGATTATTCAATTTTACAAATAAAAATACTATTGATGAAAGAATACATAACTCAAGAAAAATAAAACCATACAATTTTAATTTTGAAGGCAGAAAAAAAGCCATTTTTTGGTCTTCCCGAATAATTCCCAGCAGAAAATTGCCGTCTCTTATCAAAAAAGTTAGTATTAACACAAAATAAATTGTATTAAAAAATAAGAGCCCTATTCTACTTTTATTCATTTTCTTTTCTTAATAATATTTTCGATTCTTCATCTCTTCGGCAAATATCGATAAAGAATTGCCGATATAAACTCCCCCATACCAAGTTCTAATACCGACCATCCCGAATTGACTCCTTAATTGATTTTCAAATGCGACTGCCCGAGTTTCAAAATAAGTCCTTGGGAAAGAAGAATTGTCAATACTTGATGAGAATTCATGCCTGGTATAAACCTTGCTATCTCGATCAAATGGAAAATAAAAATTCTGTACCCCATTATAATAAGAATATATATCTAAAACATGGAATAACTCATGACCTAATGTAATATACGACGCAAAGCCTACTTTATCATCTGAAATTACAAAATACTCGGGATCATACTTAATAGTCACACTTGTTACTATTCTAAAGTGTCTTGAATCAGAAAAATTTGGTTCACTTCTTGAGCCTTCTCTATCAGGATCGGTAAACTGAAACCCTGGAATTGCATTAATTGTTATTGGTATTTCTAAAACATCAACTATTGCCAAGAGAAATGCACCGGCTGTGACTGAACGTATTCTAGCAATATCATCTTTTACTTGAGATTCATTATCCCCATATGTTATATTTTTAAGATTACGATCGCCCCTATAAATCTGAAAATATCTTACAGTTATCTGTTCTAATATTGTTTTACTGAAACCACCGCTACCACCGGAGCCAGAAAGAAAAGCGCCTCGTACTTGGTCATCTGTTATATCTGGAATAAACCCGAAAAAAACTAGTGTCCCATAGAATAGAGCAGTTGCATTATCCCCAAAATATGCAATTATATTTTCATTACCAGCCGTCCAAACTCCTCCGTGCGAAGAGTTCCATAACTTACCTATGATGTCCACAATATCCTGCGCCGATTTCACATCTCCCATTGGATCATTAAAATTAATAGGATTATTACCAGCATAATGATAAATAGAAAGTTCAACTGTTACTTCAGCTTTGGGATCAACTGAATTAAATCTGCCAAGTACAGGATCATACTCTCGGAAAAATGTACTGTAATAATCAATAATCCCACCAAAATCATCCTGCCATTTGCTTCCTGCATTATAGAGTCTGTTGTTTGCTGCTGATGGCTGATAGTTACCTGCCATTATCATTCCATAGGGATAATAACTATTCTCTTGTCTTACTACCGCATTTCCGCTGTTATCTTCAAAGCTTACTCGTACATTACCCTGATGATCGGTAATAAAATACTCATAGACAAAGGTGCTGCCGCCTGTTTTACGTACCCTTCCCTCTGGCATTGCAAAATGGGTGAGTGCATTGCTGTTATCAAACTCAAAGGCGCCGATATAATTTATTGTTGTAGTAGTGCTGCCATCAAATATTGTCTTACTGAGTTTTGCTCCTGTTGCGTCATAACCATACTCTACATATTTATTTGGAGATGCGGTTTGTAATATTTTTAAAACCTTATTTTGTTCATTATACGTAAGTGTTGTTCCTTTTTTTGCATCCGCTGTCAGGTTTCCGTTCTCATCATAACTATAACCACTGCTGCTACTCGTAAAGTTTCGGTAACCATAACTATTACTGCCACTTTCCGTCATGTTCAGCAACTGGTTATTATCATTATTACTTCCGTAATCATAGGTCAGGTTATCTATTATTGTTACTGAACTGCTGATCACTGATTTTCTCAGCAGCGTTGCTATATTTCCTCCCCAATCATAGGTAACCGTTTCATCAAAACCATTTACATCTTTTGTCCAATTGCTACTACCAGTATTATAGGCTTTGTAGATAGCGGATGTAAGACGATATAGTTTATCATAACTGAAAATGTAAGAGCGTTCATCCGTATTACCACCTGATGGAGGAGCGGCTTTCCATTTTACTCCTGATATCATACCAGTCCAGTTGGCATCGTTATCAATGCCTGCATCTTCCTGTTCATAGAACAGGTTCATGCCCCATACATCATTACTTTCATCATTAGTTGTACCACCATCACTACTCAGCGTACTATTGTTGATGCTTGTAAGTTGTCCTCTTATGTTATATCGCAGATCCACCGATTGTAAAAAACTCGAACCACTATTGGTTGAATGTAACTTTTTGTCTACCAGTTGTCCAAGTGGATTGTATTCATATTTAACTACCAACACTTCAGTCTGCCCATCATTGCTTTGCTTTATTTCCTGCAATCGGTCCATCTTATCATAGCTAAAAGTATTTTGTACGGTAATCGTGGTACCGCCTGATGATGCTGTGCTCCGGTATTCCTTACTTATTGTGATCTTTCCTGCAAAATCTATGACATTTGTTTTTTGATCTGATACTGTTGATAATTTCAACTGGTTATTACTTTTGGTCTGGATCGGGTTATATCGTTTATCATAAAATGTATAGCTGATGAGCCAGTCGTTGGTGCTGCCCAGTATTTTTGTTTTTACTCCGGTGAGTATGCCCAATGTTTTATCGGTTGCAGTTCCTTCACCTGTTAATCCTTCTGAAGTGTAACTGTAATCAACACTGCCGCTATTGTCAAAATCATAATCATCATAATAGTAATAAGCCCTTTCTTCTGTACCTGATGTCGGGAAGCAGTAATTGGTGTACCACGATGATGTGCTGTTGGTTCTTGTCTCATAGTAGGTAGTACTTGATGCATAACAACTAAGTCCATCCACATAACTTTGCATACTGCTGAGTGAAGTATGAGTAGCATCCGTATAGATTCCTTCTGTAATACTCCGGAAGCGGTTGTCATACTTTGTATAATGCCATTTGTTGCCTACGCGCATCTTGCCATCCTGTACCAACACTACACGATCAAGCGGATCATATACCATATAGATCACTTGCGCATTCGGAACTTTTTTTTCTGTCACTCTTCCTTTTACATCATACTTGTATGAAAAAATAAGATTGGGCACATTACTTACATTCCATCCGACGCTGTTCATTTTTATTACTGCCTTCGGTGGTATTACATACGATACATTACCCGCCAGGTCATACACGTAATACGTATCAAAATAATCCGAACCGTTCTTTTGCCTTTTTAAGATCACCCGGCCTATCTTATCGGCAAACACAATTGTACGACCAGGGTCAGATGCACTGCCGTCATCCACCGCTTCTGTTACGGTTAGATCATTGGCAGAATAAGTACCGCCGCTCGTACCATCCACATTCCATTTTCTTACTCCGCCATTGATACTGTTATCCCCTGTTTCATTGGTGCGGTACAGCATCATTTGATAATGCTGATCAGTTTGAAAATTATTACCTACACTCCCCTGCTTCAGCAGTCGCTGCATCGGGCTTTGTTCTATATCTGCCTGCGCCCAAGGTTTGGTGTCATACGCTATCTTATTTGTTGTTGTGTTTGTTGTATAAAAACTTGCCTGGTTCGTCTCCGCTGTAGAACGTTCCTGGAAAGTACCGTTTGTTGTACTGGCTTCAAAAGGCAAATAGCTTTTAGTTGCCCTCCCAAACTCATCATATTTATTAAACTGAATAATATCCTTACCATTCGGGCTGCCTGCTGATATAATACTCTGCAATGGTCTTCCAAATCCATCTACATAACTATACATAGTTACCCGTTCATGTGCCTGCAATGTATTTACCAAACTAGCATCTGTTATCCCGCTTTTCTTCACGATCTCTGTTACTACTCCCGCCGGTTGGCTGATTAAACCTGTACCAGATGTAAGAGTGATCTGTGCATCACTCGCTTTTGCAAGCAATAGCAATCCAACGATAGATAGATATTTATAATTATTTCTCATTGGGACTATATTTATGGTTTAGGTTGCGGTTTTGATGCTAGATTGTTCAGTACAGTTAATGAATTCGAAGTACCCCAGGCGCCACTGACCATTGCAATTCGAATTCTCACTTTATAAGATTCAGTCGTTGACTGATTGAATGAAATTGTAAGCTGATCCGTATAGCCAACAGTAGTCCAGCTTTCGGTGCCAATAGGCGCCTTCTCCCATATCCAGGCTTCTACGTCGTTCAAACTCTCTCCATCTATTGAAACCAATTTGAATTTTGTCTGGCTACAATTCGCGCTCAAACCACTGCATGAATATTGGATACATTCGTTTGAAGAGGTCAATTCTGCGATACCCGCCGCACAGATAGTTGGATAAACGGGTGGTGGTGGCTGGTTGCTTACAGATACCGTGTAATTGCTACTGGTTAGTGATGTGAATCCGGGAGCTTCTATTTTACAGGTCATCGTGAAGTTTCCTGTTGTGGTATAAGTATGTGCTTTGGTACTGGAAGTTGAAGTTTCAGTACTTCCATCACCCCAGGTCCAGGTATATAATACCCCTTGTGTACCATAAGGTATAGACGAAGTTGGCGTAAATGTGGTAGAAACATCCTTATACACAGGTGTTGACCAGGCGACAGTAGGTGTAGTTAGATCCTGCCAGTTATGAACCTGGCGATAAACCTTCATTTCAACAATGTTATTTTCTACATCTTTTACTAGATAGGGCCTGCCATAAGGGTCATATTCGAAGTAACGGGCTGTTCCGCCCATTCCTGTTTCAGCGGTCAATATCTTACTTGTGTATCCTGAAGAGTAGGTCTTAATGTCGTATGAATACGTTTTAACTGATGCATTGCCTGGATAGAAAAGAATGTCATCAATTTTTATTGTTCCATCTAGTGTGACTGTCACTGTCACTGAAGAATTAGATGGTCTGGGAATCCTTTTTTCATAGTAGGTCCAGGTTGTTCCTGCCGGTATTGAGATAGTATAGTTTGAATTGAGTCCCGATGCTGAGAGATTGACGGTTAGTGTAACTGTTGAAGTCGCGTCTTTAGCCCAGCACGAAAAGATCATATCTGTATTTGTTGCCGCCATGGTCACAGACTTTGACAAACTTGAGGAGCTTGTCAAGGTGAAACATTTGTAACTTGCCCGACCTGGTTCAGTCCAGGTAGTATTTGAAACACTCGTAAAATAACCATATGGACTGCCAAAGTCGAAGCAGTTATACATGATCTCGTCAATCTTTGCGTTACTAAATTCAGCGACCTTTAAATCATTAATAGGTTCGTAAAGAACAGTATTGGCGACTCGGGAATTGCCAATGACGGAAACAGCATTTCCACCGTAATCATATTCGAGGATGGTACCTGTCTTAATATACTTGGCATCTTTAGTCAATGTACCGCTGGAAACAATTGATGGACTGAAACTCGTGGTGCCTTCAACAGAAACGAATTTCCAGGATTCCGATGGCAAATACATATACTGCGCCGTTTCATTGTTGTAAAAGGGTTTGAAAGCTGTCAACTCACCACCTATGAATTTTTCCGTAGAACCTACAGTAGCTGAATGATAGGATTCTATCCTAGCATTTACATTTTTATCCTTCAGATAATAAATTGATTTGTCATAGTCGTCGCCACCAGAGCTTGTATTGGTATAAACAACATCTGATCCATCTGCCGGGTCCTTGACATACCTGAAATAACTTGTATATATATTTCCATCGCTATTTGTTTTTTCAATTTTCTTCGGTAGTCTATGCTCGCCACTTGTCGGGTATGTATAAGTCTCTGTTTCGGTAGTATAGGCAGTGTAAGGAGATTGGGTACTGTAAATTTTTGTAGTTCGTGAAGCTATCAGGTTATCAACCACTGCAAGTATATTGTATTTGGCATAAGCTCTAACATCAATTATATCATCAAATCTTAAAGCCTGAATGACAATTGGTGAAGTGTGTGATCGCTGATAGGTATAGGTTTCCTCGGAAACTGTATTTCCGCTTTCACTTTTGCTGGTAACTTTTGTCGGCAATCCTCTTTCAAAATCAAAATTTGGATTCGGAGGGAAAGGATAGCTATATTTTCCATTAGTCAGAAAATCCGGAGCAATGGCATTACATGTAGATGGATTACTTGTGTAGTATCTACTTATGTAAGATGTATTTTCAGACCATTCATTAACAGTTGATCCACCCCAGATAGCTGATGTATTGAATTCGTAAATTGTTTTGCCACCATTAGTTTTGCTGACGGTTACTTTTCCATAAAGTATTTCGCTACTCTCCTGCGAAAAATTAGAAACTGTTCTATATGTAGAATATTTTACGCGGTCGCTTAATGTTCCATAACTTGAACTATTAGGGATCGCAAATGTAAATTGTGGTTCAGAAATGGCTCTCCCTGTAGTAACACTTGTCGAAGGATCGTTGTAACTGTAAGATGTTACATCATTTGTGTTCAATCCATCATTATGTGTAATTTTTTTGATCCGTATGCCACCGCCTAGAACTGCAGCATTTATATCTTTATCGAGATAATCCTTATTCTCATACTCCAATACGGTAACGCCACCTGTTGGGTATGTTATTTGCGTCATCGTGCCATACATGGCACTTGTGGTTGCACTTCTGTCGGCACCTGAAAGTGCAACTACATTGCCACCATAACTAGGTATTTCTGTGATCTTAAATTTTGTCACGCTGGAGTTATCCGGATACACCCAAATACTGGGAGTGAGTTCAGTGTTCGCAACGGCATTGTAATAACCCCAGTAATCCTGGGATTTAACAACATTTGAATCCTGGGGGTTGTATAAATAGGAATCATTAGGGTTGTCAAAATCAATACCGAAATATTTAAATTTATATTCTCCAAAAAAATTGCTACCTGTTCGGCTGATTGAAAGGTTTGTCAAAAAAACGCGACCCCAATTAGATTGATTATTATTCTTATTAAACTTCGCTGAATACGTGAAGCTTGCAAATGAACCCGATCTGTTAAATTTAATTGATGCAAGTTTCGACTCTGTCACACTGCCTTCCCAATTAAATTCGGCTTCAGTTGCGATCACATCACTCACCTGTGATTTAATATATTTGATTCTCTGTTCATACATGTACTTTGTAGTAGTATACAAAACTTGCTTTGTATAAGCACCCGAAACGTATTTTACTATTTGCGCTTTTTCTTCAGATTTTGGCAACGGAGTTCCTACTTCTGTTCCATCATAGGTGTAGATTATTTGATTGCCTTTAGTATCTTCTATGTAATTGATATACCATTTGGCTGTATAGGTGGCCACGTCCCCACCGCTATTGTGACGATAAAATACGTAATCCCTTCTGAATGCATTCAATGATGAGGGAGTAATTCCAATATCGACAGTTTGAACGCAAGATGCTTTCTTATCAAAAACATATTTTATCCCTCTATCATTGGTAATTGTAAATGAATTAATAAGACCAGCGCCATCTGTTGCATAAGTGATCTTTGCATCGGTGGAGGATAATTTTTTAATATTTCCATCCTTATCGAAGAGGAACTGAATATTTAAACCAGGTGCGCTAGCGGCAAAAATATCTGGCTCTGTGTCATAATAATCGGAGAAATTTGAATTCATATAATTGTAATCCGAAACTTCGTCTGTGCATGTGGAAGTACTTCCATCATTAGCGATCGAAAAACTTTCAACAAGCCCAGGGATGGTAGAAGTCCTGAGCCAGCCTTTTATTGTTGAATAACTTGAATGTCCGAGAAACTGCAAGTCATCAGGAAATCCTTTGAGTATGCGCGTAACACTTGCTTCAGCAATTAAATACCAACCAAGACCGACCTGCATATTATAATCCTCCACTTTTATTCCACCAGCCCTGTAACCAATACCAATGGGAACCGTTAGATCACCTTTCTGAACTGTGCAAAGTGGAATGGAAACATTTGCAGTTCCTGTCAACAGATCAACATTGACATTTTGTTGAGCTGTTGATTGCATCGTTGAGAACAGTAACACGAATAAACAAACAAGTCGGAGGTTGTTGGTCAAAGCAGATCTCATAATAAAGAAATTAAAAGTTAAAAGAATCCTTATCCCGGTATTCACCGCGGCATTTAGAAACAAAATGATAGCTTGATCTAAAGCAGAATTCTTCTAACGCAAATGCGATAGCGAGTTTCAGAGAGAGACAATCTTTTGATCAGGAGAGAGACTAGGTATTAGTTATCGAGAGAGACAAAATAATTTCAACGGGTGGAATTGTAATGCTAATCTAAACACAAAAACGAAACTGACAAAATTTTATTTTATTTTTTCAAAAAATAAAATAAAAAGTTCGAAATTATTTTATGAACCTTAAAACAGAATTTGAAATTTGATAATAAAAATCAAAATGCCTGGCCCAACCTGAATAGCGGCAAATACATTGCGATCAATATTACTCCGACGATCAATCCAAGTATAACGATTATCAAAGGCTCGATAAATTTGCTAAGCATTGTTGCCTGGTATTCTACTTCTGCAGCATATTGTTCTGACAAGCGTGCAAAAAAAAGTTCCAATTGATTAACTTCCTCTCCCACTTTAACGATCGAAACCATCTTTGAAGGGTAAATTGCATGACAAGCCAGGCTTTTGTGAAAGGCGATACCCGAAAGGATTTTTTCTTCAATATCGTTAAGTGAATTTTCAATAGGGTAAAAACTGATCATTTGTCTCGTTAGCTGCAACGCTTGTACTAATGGTATCTTAGCACCGATCAATAGTGACAAGGTATTTGAAAACCTCGATAAATATATCTGTTGAACCATTTTTCCCATCACGGGCATCTTTAATAAAAGAACGGATGAAATTTTCCTGAACCATTTATTTTTAGATTGCCAGGCGCAAAAAATAATTACACCGAACAAGGCTAACAAAAAAACACCAATAAAACTTTTGATAAATCCTGAAACTGCAATAACAACTTTTGTGATCGCAGGCAGATCAGATCCAAATCTTTTAAATGTATCAGCAAACATAGGCACTACATAGGCGACCATAAAAGAAACTGCTGCAAATGCAATTACAAGAACAACTAAAGGGTAAGTGATCGCGCCGATTATTTGCCGGCGTTGTTTGATCTTTTTTCCAAAATAAGTTGACAACTCTTTTAATACCTTCAATAACTTTCCGGTCTCCTCCCCTATCTGGACACTGTAATACTCATAAGCGCTGAACTCTTTTGCGTCTTTTAAAGCTGAAGAGAATAAAGCTCCACTAACAATTGCATTTTGAACAAATTCGAAAACTTTCCTAACCTTTGTTTTTTTCTGCTCCTGCTTCACTAGTTCAAGCGCTGTCTTGATATCGACTCCGGCATCTACGAGACTCCATAGCTCCAGGTAAAAACTTTCTTTTAACTTGTCCGAGAGTTTACTGTTGCCAAGACGGATGTCTTTGTTCAGAAAATCCCAAAAATTTGCACCCTTCGAAATATTAATTTGAACGTCTGTTGAGGCATTGCGTGGTCGCCTGATCTTTCTTATGTCGATAGTTTCACTCACTAACTTTAATTTCTGCGTTAATTAACTCTTCCGCTGAATAGTTCTTGTCAAATTTCATCTCTATATCCTGTCCCATCAAAACCAACTTGACCAATAAGCCATTCATGATCTTATCAGTTCCGGTAACAAATGAGGCGGTGAACCCGGTGTTCTTGATCCTGAACGAATCTGTCGCTATTTCGTTATATCTTATTATAAGATCGTCGGAAGTAAAATAGATCACGTCACTATTAGCATACATTTTACAAACCAGGATCCCTGCCGAGTCTACGAGGAAGGCCGATCTGTTTAAATCAGTTTCCAATGCTTTTTTAAAGAGAGCATACTCATTCATTTGATTAGATCTGGCTATATAGTGACCGAATTGTTTATTCACGAAAAGAAATGCATAAAATGCAATAGTGATGACAATACCACTGATCAGCAGTGTCATGATCAATTCGATAACTGTAAATGCTTTTATACCTTTCATTCGGTCAAACAAATAATACTTTGCGTTCTTATTAAATTTTCAGCAAGATCATAGACGGATACCTTTACCTGTATGAGCTTCCTGTTCCTTTCAGTATATGATACTTCCTTTTTAACCATCAACTCTCCCTCCTGGAATTCATCATTGCTGAATGTATTGCTGGCTTTAAGTACAGAAATATGATGACTCAGCAATGCATCGGCTTTTGCCATCCTTGATGAATAGCCGGTTGCAGTGATCTGTACCAGTATCGTAACTGTGATAACGGTAAGAGCAAGCACTATTATGAGTGCCACGATAGTCTCAACTAAAGTTGCAGATCTCAATCTTGGATTTATCAGTTTACCCATGCAACTACTGCTTTTGGTGAGTCGTTATTAAAAAGTGATGGAAAAACAAAATAGGGCGAAAGTTGACTTCTGTCTATCTCGGCATTCACCAAATAATTCTCATAAACTGTTGTAGGACTCTTATAAATAAAATAATCCGTCAACACTATTCCCTTTATCCTTCCTGATAGATCCAGGTAGCCCATTGTATATAACAGCCCATGGATAGTGGTGCCAGTTCCGATCTGTATATAGCTTTTGAAATGATCTTTTTCCTGGCAGATTGATAAAACGGCTCCGGAGATAACACAATTGTTTCCGATGATCATCTTGTTTTGTAAACCATTCTTTTCCTTTTTCAGAAGAACAATATTTGATGGATAGGTGAATTCACAATTTTCATCAACGATTAAACTATCGCTTGCAAACGCCTGGAGCCTGCCGGAAAAACCTTTTTCAAATTTTATTACCGGTGCGATCATGATAATATTATCGAGATGAGCAGTTTTGCCTACTTCAATTATACTATCCGAACAGATCAGAATTTGTCCTGACAACTTGCAATTTTCGAGTAGTACTCGTCCATGTAACCTGATCATTAATCTGTCATCGTTAAATGACCGGCGCAGGGAATCCATTGAGATAGCCATATCTTCAATTTGAACTTTAAAATTTTTATCCAGTATATGTTTTATTTCCGATAACTGAAAGGCTATCGCAGGTAAGCTATCTTCAGATATCTTTATTTCACCGGTGGCCTGTGTAGCACTCCCGCTGGTATTGGCAACAATATCGGAAACTATTTTTCCCGATTTAGGTAAAAAAACATTGCCATTCAATCTTGTATTGCCTGAAATTGAAAGTGGCCGGTTGTGGTCGGCAAGATAAAGTGAAGCGTTAAGTTGTTTGGGCAATACTGAGCCATAAAAAAATATCTTCGTTTTTTCGAATCGTTTAAAATGGGAGCTCAGTTCTGCCAATTGAAAAAATCCCCAGGACTTTCTGACAATCGCAACGGAGTCTTTTTCGTCACCGAATAGGTCAAGACTATCTGTATCTGTCTGCTGAAATTGAGTAGTGTCAGCCAACACGAGATTGATCGCAGATCCGAGATTGTAATTTAATCTTGTATTGATCACATTTGTTTTTTCAAGTTGTTTGTTGTAAAATCCTGTCAATATCAGCGAAACGCAAAGAGTTGATAAAACGAGAAATATGATCAGGGTAAGCACAAGACTGTTACCTTTAAATTGGAAATTGAATATTCTGTTACTTGTCTTTGACATTCTCTCGCTCTCCATTTTTATAAATTTCCTTATTGAACTGGCCGTTAGCCTGCTTTGTCATAATATACCCGTTGAATTTATTATCCTTCATCTTTCCTTTTTTCATGATCATTCCGTTTTCACCATATTCGATTACTTCACCATTCATCTCTCCTTTGTCCCAACTTATCATCATCTTTAAATTCCCGCCGGGATACCAGGATTTCCAATGCCCATCTTTCAGTCCATTATCAAAAGTTCCTTCTTCTGCGAGGTTCTTATCATTAAATAGTTTCCTGAAACTTCCATGTAAAATTTTTCCATCAGCAGCGGCCTGGGTCGTAATAATTGTATCCTTTATATACCAGTAATACTTCTTGCCGATATCAAAATCGATCTTATCGACTGGTTTCACTGCGTAAAACACTAATACCGTATCACTTTTCACGATGGTATATCGATTCAATGCTTCCATTCTTAATTCTGTTTGAGCCAGGCAGGGATCGGCCCCAACTATACATAGTAATGCCATAGCTATAGTGATTTTCACACATGACAGGATCATAGTCGAACACTTTTAAGAAATGAATAAAAGGAAAAATAAAGAGAGAGACTGCAAACCGCGTACTATAAAATTAAATGAACTTATCCTTTACGCCCAAATATTTTTTTGAGTCAGGGAGAGACAAAATGTGAACTGGGAGGTGCACCAACCTCGCCTGTTATATCAAAAGTAAATTCGTTATCCGCTTTTTACCGGAAAATAAACGATTGAAATTAGCGAAACCGGTCTACAGATTCATTTGATTAATTCCGACAAGGAAGGATATATGTGTACACTTGAATCGGTGAGTTTGGTTTTGAATTTTCTAAGCGCGCTATGATCAGCAACGAATATCATTCGGCTTTTTTATCCTTTTAGAAACCGATTGTTGATTTGATGAATTTTGAATTGATATCCAACTTCACTTTTTCGCCTCCGTTTCTTCCGACCTGACTGATAATTATTTTTGTTAGCTTCCCTGGATCATCTTTTACAAACTCGAACTTGTGCATCATTAACTTAAAAAAAATTAGCTCCTGTTTCCAAAGCTCATTTCCCCCGGGTCTATTGGTGGTTAACCCAGAAACTGTCTCGTCCTGAAATAGGTTTATAGTTTCCTTAAATAAGCCCTTCTCGGGAAGGATTAAAACTTATAAACACACAAAGCGTTTATAAAGATCCCCTGATAGAGATCAGGGGATCATGTAATTAACCATTAAACCTTTTCCTATGAAGATCTGCACTCAATTTAGAGACAATTGTTTAAACTTTAAAACATTCTAATGGCTTTTCATTATCGTAAAATTTAACAATTTTTTGCATTTACCAGAAATATATTTCCGATTTAATCTAATTAGTACCTATAAATCTAAAATTATTTAAATAATAAGAAATATATTTCCGTTATAAACAAAATATTTACTTAATACCCACTACATTTACATAATCAGAAATATATTTCCGATGACAATAGAAGAAATTGGCAACGCAATCAAGTTTAGAAGGGAATTCCTGAATCTTCGGCAAGAAGATCTGGCAGAGCTGAGTGGACTGACGATCAAAACGATACATTTAATTGAAACGGGAACGGGTAACCCTTCAGTGGAAACGCTTGAAAAACTTGCGAGGGTTTTGGGAATGGAATTGACATTACTGGTAAAGAAGAGTAGTTAATGGCAAAAGCGGGTATATATTATAATGGTATCCTGGCGGGTCATCTCGAAAAAAAAGCTCCGGATGATTATCGGTTTATATATACTGAAAATTACCTGGCGAATGCAACCCTCCCATCCATCAGCCTGACAATTCCAAAAACTAAAGCGGAACACCGGAGCCCGGTATTATTTTCATTTTTTACCGGGTTATTATCGGAAGGAATAAATAAAGATATTCAATGTCGTCTTTTGAAGATCGATGAGCAGGATGATTTCACACGTTTACTGAAAACAGCAGGTGATGACACGATCGGTGCCATCACTGTAAAAGAAATAATAGAATAACTATGTGTCCCGGATGTTATAAAAAAAATACAGAAGGCTATTGCAGCAATTGCCGCCGCCAATTATTTGATGGCGTAAGGATCTCTCCTGCCCTTTCTTTTGATACACCTAACTCGGGCAACCTTCCTGTGTACCAGGAAAAGACAAAACGCTTATCAATTTCAGGAGTGCAGTTAAAATATTCGTTACGGTTGGAGAATAAACAATTGGTGTTAACAGAAAAAGGGGGTCAATATATTCTTAAACCCATCCCACCAGCTGTATTGATCGCCTCACATGAACAGGCACCGGAAAATGAACACCTGACGATGCAAATTGCTTCGCAGGTATTTGGCATCAGGACAGCAGCTAATGCACTGATCTATTTTAAAGATGGTACACCTGCATATATTACACGCCGCTTCGATGTAAAGGCTGATGGAACAAAACACCTGCAGGAAGATATGGCACAGATCAGTGGACGCAGCCGGCATAACCAGGGAGAAAATTTCAAATACGAGGGAAGCTATGAAGAGATCGGTAAATTGATACAGGAACATGTTGCTGCTTATCCATTGGCATTAGAAGAACTTTTCAGGCTTGTATTATTCAATTACTTATTCTCGAATGGCGATGCTCATCTTAAAAATTTCTCACTGATACAAACGGTGATGGGAGACTATACATTATCCCCTGCCTATGATCTGATGAGTACCGTACTGCATACACCACAGGAAACAGATATGGCGCTTGAACTTTATAAAGATGATCTTTCAGGTGCCTCTTATAGTAGGAATGGATTTTATGGCCAGCCTGATTTCAGAATATTTGCGGATGGGATCGGAATGCAGGCGGTAAGAACAAACCGGATCATCACCCAACTACTGACACAAAGAGAAAAAGTAGAAGAGATGATCAGGCGATCATTCTTAAGTGATGAAATAAAAGAAAAATACCTGGACATTTATCTTGATAAAATAAGAAGAATGGGGATGACAAAAGATATGATAGGTTCTGCGATCAATCGGGAATACCCCGGTGTGTATGCACCGACTACCGCTCCCGTTACACTCATATTCCGGGACCTGGTTATGAAAGTGGGCTATTTTGAAAGAATGAAACCAGACATGGGTGAGTTCGATGCAGACAATAAATACTCTTTCATTGAATTTAAAAATAGAAATGAAAAAGATCCTTACACAATTATAGACGGAGACGAGTTAACAGCAGTCGAATACCCTTCGAATGAAAAGCAAAACGCAATTGAGACCGTTTTTAACTAAAAAACTTCGTCTCTGCCGTCCCGCTACCGATCGCTGTTTTCAATTCAAAAGCTCACTCTATATGACACCTATTCTCCTCCTGAACGCCCCCGGCGTCATTCCTGTAACAACTTTGAACGATGCCTGGAAATTATTTCCTTCAGAATAACCCACCATCTCTCCTATCGTCTGAAGGGTATAATTTGTTTCTTGCAATAACTTTTGAGCCAGCTCCATCCGCTGTGTCCGCGAAAACTGGAAAACACTTTCGCCATACATTTCTTTAAAGACTTTTTTTAATGTGTATGGATTGGTTCCGGCCTTCTTTGCGAGTGCGGGCACCGAATCATAAATTGACAGGTCCGCGAGTATAAGAGCGCGGGCTTTCGCAGCAATGTCTTTGTTAGTTAGGGTACTGTAATCTTGCATAGAATTAAATTTTGGTTTACATAGTTTTAAATTTCATCGCAGGATATTTTATACCTGCCATCACAAAATACACTGACTGGTTTGCGGCTGAAAGCGATTCGGGAAAACACAATCGCAATAACTAATCAAAATAAACCGTGATCATTTTTTTCCCGAATCACTTTAGTCGTGGAAACACACCTCATATACTCGTGGAAGCCGGATTTTAATTCGTTTTGAAATCGACAACTTTCGAAGCTCAACAAAACAAATCCATCATGAACCACTTCATTTCCCTGTTAGAGGGCGTAGCTATGACCGCCTTGTACCGTTCAGAAAAAGAAAACATTTTGAAACAGCAATTCCAGGATCAGAACATTCTGCCACTCTCAGAAGCATTTTCGCGGGCGCCATTTGACACCCTGCTGGCCAAATCAGGTTGCGAAGGCATGAGAATTTATTATGGAATGAGTGAAGATTTAAAAATTCATGCTATCATTGTCGCTACGGATAGCGAGGGCAATGACATCCTGCCGCCGGAAACAGAGACATTGGTACCAGGCGAAGAGGATGATATTTTCGAAAGAGGGAACAGGTGCCCTGACATTTGTCCGGATGATTCACCATTGAACAGTTAAATAATTTAGTTAAATGACATTTGAATTAAACGCGGCGTTCAGTTTATCGGTTGGGATCGGTGCGGTTATCGGCTGGGTCAGGGTCAAAAAAACTGACCCGGCTTTTTTGCCTTTTCTCATCCTGATATGGCTCGGTTTCACAAATGAGGTACTGAGTATTATACTAATGAAAGCCGGGTATTCAAACGCTGTCTATTATAATATCTTCTCTTTACTTGAGGCCATTATTATCAACTGGCAATTTCGAAGGTGGGGACTTTACAGGAATAATAACCGGCTATATTTAATTATTCAGTCCCTTTTTTTGGTCGGTTGGATAACGGAGATATTGACAAAAGGAAGCATAAATTCGTTTAATTCCTATTTCATCATCTGCTATTCCACCATCATCGTAATTCTCGCTATCAATATAGTAAACAAGGAAATGTTTAAAGAACCATCCTCTTTATTACTGAACCCTGTTTTCCTCGTTTGTCTTGGTTTGATACTTTATTTAACATACACCATCCTGGTAGAAATTTTTTGGGTTTATGGTCTTAACAGGACAAAGGTTTTCAGGGTAAGGATATACGAAATATTTGCCTACATTAATTTACTAACCAACTTAATCTTTGCCTTTGCGATACTATGGATACCAATGAAACGACAATATATCTTGCAGTCCTGATCACCGGCATAACTTTAGGAAGTATAATAATTTATTTTGCGATCAGTATGCTCAGGAGCCACCGCAGGCATTTTAAATTGTTAAGTCAGAATTATCGTGCTGAAATAGAAATGCTTGAAATGGAACGTACCCGCATAGCACGCGATCTCCATGACGAGCTCGGGCCGCTGCTCGCAGTGACGCAGATCCATATAGATGCCGCAGAAAGTATCAATGAAAAAAGTAAAGCTCACCTTGAAAAAGCCGGCCGGAATATGAGCTTGTTATATGAACGGTTTAATGGCATTGCGAAAAATCTTACTCCCAAAGCACTCGTCACAAAAGGACTGCATACTGCATTAAAAGATTTTTTTGAACAGTACAGCGAGGTCACCCCGATAAAACTCGAACTGCAGTACCGGTTAAAAAAGGAATTGAGTTTGTATTACGGGCTGCATGTTTACCGGATCATGCAGGAATTGATTCATAATGCTGTGAAGCATTCCGGTGCAGGAAATGTACAGGTCGTGATCACTGAAAAAAAGAGGAAACTCTATCTTTTGTACAAAGACAATGGAATAGGGATATCATTAGAGAAAAATAAATTTGAAAAGACCGGGCTTGGAATAAGCAGTTTACAGAACAGGACCGAAATGCTCGGGGGAAGGTTAACATGCACTACGGGTGCAAAGGATGGAACGGAATATTTTTTTGAAATACCAATAACTGATAAAAATGAAACAACCGATCAGGATATTAATAGCTGATGACTTTCCGATGTTCCGCGAAGGTATCCGGATGCTGCTGGGGCAGGAACGAAAGTTCGAGATCGTCGGCGAAGCGGGTAACGGCGATGAATTAGTACGGGTAATGGAAACGACTAAAGCCGATATCGTTATAACTGATATTGAAATGCCCGTTATGAATGGCATAATGGCGACAAAGGAAATTAAAAGTAAACATCCGCAATCGGGCGTAATAGCATTGACGATGTTTGGTGATGATCATCTGATTGTTGAAATGCTCGATGCAGGGGCTAATGGGTATTTGCTGAAAAGTACAAGAAAGCAGGAATTAATTGACGCCATAGAGGCGGTATTTGGAGGAGCCAGCTATTTCTGCAACAGCACTTCCTTGCGCTTATCGAAAATGATCGCGCAGACTAAACTGGGAGAAAAGAATAGTGGAACAATTTTTTCAAAAAAAGAGATCGAGATCATCAAATTGATCTGCGAGCAATATGCAAGTAAGCAGATTGCTGAAGTAACAAATTTGACTCACAGGACCGTTGAGAAATACAGGGATTATATCATGGAAAAAACAAATTCTAAGAACATGGTTGGTATTGTTGTTTATGCAATTCGTCATGGGTTATTTAAGCCCTGATCGATCCCGTTAATGCCGTCATCCAATTCAAGCCAGGGGTAAGTTTGAATTGAAGAATGATGAATAAAAAAACAATTTCGCATCTGACTGAAAAGGACAATAGTTCCCTTCACTGGATAAAGTCACTAATAGATGAATACCCGGGTGGAGAGTACTCCCTTAAACTGCTTTCCAAACGCGCGGGTATTAACAGGGTAAAACTCACGTACGGTTTTAAATTTCTTTTCGGCGCAACACTCCATTATTATATCATCCAAAAAAGAATGGAGAAAGCTCAATCCTTACTACACACAACCGATATACCTGTCAAAGCAATTGCAGCTGCCTGTGGTTATAAAACAACACAGCATTTCATCACCGCATTCAAAAAGCATACAGGTCAAAGGCCGGGGCTCTATCGGAAAAACAATTAAAAGCTCCGCTGTCAAATTGAAACTTATTCCTGCTATTTTGAAACCTGCCTGATTTTTATTCCCTGTTTAAAGAATAGACCTTGTGGCTACATCAGGGGTGATGCATTTAATTAAGCTTATGTCACAAATCTTTTTACCCCTGGTTATGATGAGAGCAGGCAACTGTACACAGTGCGCCTGCTTTTTTTATTTCAACATCAATCAATATCCAATATCAAATATCCAATCTCGTTTCACTTTTCCCTTTTCTCGTATCACCATTCACAACTCACCATTCACCATTCCAAAAACGCATACGTATCAGGCCAAGCCGAAAACCTGTAATAGAGTAGGCAATTTCTTAAATCTTCTAAATTTAAAATTATGAAAAGACAATTTGCGGCACTTATTGCCTTAATGGTGATACTCTCTGCCAGCGCATTCACCTTGATCGACAAAAACGAAAATGCAAAAAAGGACACGACCTATTTTTACAGGCTCAAAGCGGGTGGTGATCCATTGGAAGAAGCTGATTACACGACTAAGTACACACAAGCGCCTGATCCCTGTACCGGTGATGATTATGTATGTTGGATTGAAGCGGAAGATAATGGAAGTAACCAACCGGAAATAACCGGGGCAATGGTAACCGAAATTGGCAATGCGCTTTTCTATCATACCAATACGGATCATGTGATTTTAAAAGATTAATTTAAAAAGAAGAAGGGCTGGCCCTTCTTCTTTTATTTTTTTCGCTCAATTACTAGCAACTCAATTTCTCTTTCACCTTCCTTAAGTTCAAATCCGTATTTCCGTAATAACTTGATAAGTGCGGACTCGTTTGTTACAGCAGTCTCTTCAAACCCTATATAGATCTTTCCCAATTGCTTTGTCGTTGATCCTGTCTCGTTAACGATCAAAGGAAATTTCCCGCTCCTGTTCATTGAGGAAATAAGCGATTGAATAGTGGAACCATTCGTTGTGGAAAGAGTGGCGGTATCAGCAATCTTTGTAAGTATCAGGCAAACTGTTTTTCTTTTTTGCAATGAAGAGGCTAATCCGAGCGAAAAATCAAGATCATTTCTCATCTTTTTATATCGGTCACTCTCGCTCACGCTATCAAACACGATCTCATAACAATAGCTATTTTTTCTTTTCCATTCTTCCTTATATCCGAGACTTTCATCATAAAAAAAATCATTGCGAATACTTCCATCAATTAAAAAAAGCCGCGGGTAAGGGGTTGGAAGACTATGTCCATAAGCAATATTGTACAGATCAAACTTTGTATAATTGATAAAACGTTCAAATCGCAGCGAAGATTCTAAGATTCCCATCTTTCCGGTTGTTCGTACTCCTTCTAAAAACTTTGTAATTATTGAATGATGAATTTTATGGGTTGTTTCCACTTCCATCAGGGAAAGGCTCTCATCATAACTGTTGTCCGCTTTGATCGGCCAGGATGGCTTAACCCCACTTATAACGGCAGCAAAATTTTCCTCTGAAACATATTCATGTTTTGTTATAGCGAGTACTTCACCATTTGGCGCGAGCCATACTTCATGTGGAATTCCATAATGAGGAAACACTTTCGCCAGCATACTGTCTTCAACAATTATAGGAAGCCTCAAATCCTTAGCTATCGGAACATTCGTAAGAAACTTTTTTACTTTACCTGCTGGCTCTTTCGTGACCATGAATATTTGAATATCTTTCTTAAATTTCTCCTGTAGTACATTCAGCTTCGGCAATAACTTCAGGCAGGGCAAACAATCAGTTGACCCGAAATCAAGAAGCACATATTTATTTATTCCACGCAGTGACACTGCTTCTATAGAGCCATTAAGGATCTTGCCCAACTTAACGTCCGGATATTGATCGCCTGGCTTCAGTGTTTGTGACCGTAGCGAAAGGGTCATTAAAACCAGAAATGAAAAAATTAATTGTCGCATACTTTCACCTTGGATTTTGTGGAATACCAGTCAACTTAATTACATCACTGGGTATCAGCATTGCGTAGCGCAGATCGCCCGGCACTAAACTATAAACCTGTAAATTTAATTGTCGTGTTAGCGTTTTCATATAAGCAGTTTCGAAATTGAGTCTTCGCAGGTCTTGCCATCGAAGACCACGGAATAAAAGCTCTTTCCTCCTTTCTGAAAGTATAATATTGAGTGCGGCTGTTGCGTCACCCGCCGTGAATGGAACAAATGTTCCAGCCTTCCATCTTTTTATCAGTAAGGTATTAAGTGCAGCCATCGCATTGCCCGTACTACCCGTACGTGCTAAACATTCAGCTTTGATCAACCACATTTCATCAGTAGTGATCCCATTGAAAAAACTATTGGCAACGGCGCCGTGGTAATGTCCTTTGAAGCCATAGGTTCCATTACCATTGTTCTTAAAGAAAACAGTTCTGCGAAGATCATTGACCATGTATGAACCGAATAAAACTGAATCTACCTTGGCACGCGCTGAATTAAGTATACTGCTGCCGGGACTGGTACTATGAAATATCACTTCGGGATTGAAGATCAAAAAAGGGATGGTAGCGGCGGCATTGATCGTATTATAATCAATAAGCTGGCCGTAGAGTTGTAAACAGGAATCGGCATAACGACCGGCCAGTTCGTATTGCCGCATGGAAAGATAGATTCTTGCAAGCAACCCAAATGCTGCCCCTTTGTTGGGTCTGGTCTTTACAACATTATCAGTTTGCAAAAGTGATACCGCTGCCGTCGCATCGGCAATTAACTGATCATACGTTTGCTGGATGGTCGAACGAATGGTTGGTTCATCAATAGCGGCAGTTAATCGTAATGGAATACCCAAACCTTCATGAGTACCATTGTTCTCCCATGGAAGGCTATAGAGTTGGGCTGTCTGAAAAAAAATGAATGACCTGAAAAAAAGCGCCTGTCCCTTGCAGTTGTTCCATAAATTTAAATTTGATTCGGTCACGGGAATATTCTCAATATTATCAAGCACTGTGTTTGCATAGAGAAGTGCCTTATAAGGCCCGATCCAGTTATTGGGATACTCAGCGTTTGCATCCCATATATGATTTAGCCGGTCATTATCACTTGAGGCGGCCCAATCGGCATAAGTTAGATAGTAATCATCGGCGGCGATTTCTGCCAGGCTTGAGTAAGCAATATTTAAATTTGATTGGTTATCGAGAATGGCCTGCATGTCCTGCAGTGTGGAAGGTACTGCAACTGACTTATCAGGTTTCTCATCCAGGAATTTTTTGCAGGATGTAAATACCGAAACGATCAGTAGTACCTTTATTATTTTTTTCATTGTATAAATATTTTAATGATAAAAAATCCTATAATGCCAGCCTCACCCCGAATGTGAAACTGCTCGATGCCGGCAGGTCATCCTTATAATAATCCGGGTCGATATTGTGTTTATTCGCTCTCCAGATAATACAGGGATTATAGATATAACAATAGGCTTCTATTGATTTAAATATTTGCGAGCGCTTCTCCCCTGCCACCCACGTGTAACCAATACGTATGTCCTGTAAGCGGATATGATCTGCGCGTTCAACAGTTACTTCAGAATAAGTATAAACTTCATCACGTGCACTGACGACAGGATAAACAAATGAAGGAACAGAAGTGAATGCTTCATCACCTTTACTTTGCCAGCGTAGTGCATAGTCGCCATGTGTTGTCCATCCATTGACAAGACTTGAATAATTAATGGAATTGCGACGGTAATAATAATTTGTTTTGAAGCTTACATTTGCTGAGATTGACATTCCTTTCCACACAAACGTATTGCGGATCGAGCCAAAACAAAGAGGTGAAGTGGAACCATGATATTTTAAGGCACCGATTGAATCATTGCGTATGGCAGTATAATTTTTAGAAACTTGTCCGCCAACAATACCTTGCGGGTCACCGATTGTATCAAGCCCCGCCCAGCGGTAGCTGAATAACGCATAGACATATTTTCCTTCAAGTGGATTGATCGTATTTCCAAATCCGACATAGGAACGTGCTGTTGAAAGATTGGTAAAATAACGCGCAACTGTATTTGCGGAATAACTGAAAAGAAAAGAACTGGACCATTCAACAGATCCCTTGATGTTGATAGAATTAACTTGCAGGTCTACTCCCCTTCCTTTTATATTGGCTGCATTGACAATAAGCGAAAGAAAACCGGTAGTAAGATCAGCCGGAACAGAAGAGAAAAGATCTTTTGCATCTTTGCGGTAATACTCAAGCGACCCACTCACTCTGTTATTTTTAAACCCAAAATCAATTCCAAAATTTAAGATGCCAACCTTCTCCCATCGGATGGATGGATTGGCAGGATTCGCGATAACAGCATAAGGAAGATTCGTGACGGCATCGGGAGATGATGCATATTCGATTGTTGGAAATGCGGAACGGGTATTATCGATATTACCACTATAGCCATAGGTGATTCTCAACCGGCAAACAGGAAGAACGTTGAACGAATAAAAATTTTCTTTTGCGATATCCCACGCAACACCTGCTGACCAGAGCGGCACACCTCGCTGGTTTGTTTTAACCCCAAATAAATTGGAAGCATCCTTACGCACACTACCTGAAATTATATATTTAGAATGTAGTGTATAAGCAGCATTTGCAAAAAGCGAAACGTACCGGTTCAGCTGATCTGAATAGCTTAGAAAGTTAGGTATCCTCGAAGGGGATGATAAACTTCCATAAATTGGATAATTATTCACATAGTCTATATTAGAACTCGTAAGGAATTCATCATTATAACCATAGCTGCGGTTGCTGTGTGAATGAGTATTGATTTGCCGCACTTCAGTACCTGCGATAGCAACGAGTTCGTGAACACCGGACCAGCTGTGGTTAAAGTTGAGCTGCGCCCGTCCCGAATGACTAAGCATATTGCCATCAGTTTGGTCAAGCACACCACCTTTCGGTATTATATTTTTTACAGATGCACCGTTAACTTGCGAGTAGCGATTTATTAAATTGCGCGAGAAATAAGATGCGCCGTCATAATTTATTTCATTATCCCTTCGTTCATTCGAATACTGGTACCTTACTTCAACAGAAAGAAAGCGAAAAACTTCATAGCGGAAACCTGCATTCAAAGTGACATTTTGTAAATTGGTTCTGTTGTCAGTTAAATAGAGTTCATCGATCGGCCTGTATTTCCAGTCCAGTAAATAAGGTCTCCCGGCTGTATCGATATAACCTGCGCGGTAATCTTTTACGATCGCAAGCGCATTACCATTGTCATCGGCGAGATCAGCATAAGGATAGAGTGAACTCTTACCACCACCTGGTGAAATGCGGTTACCTCCGTTATTATTATTCCTTCCCTTACTTTGAATAAAGTTTACCGAAACCTGAACTTGTAACTTCGGCGTTGGGCGAAAAACATTTTTTGCAAGGACTGTGAATCTGTTAAATTCATTGCCGACGAGTGTGGATTCGTCCTTGTCTGCACCAAAGCTGAGAAAATAATTATTTGTAGCCGAGCCCCCTTCGAGTGAAACTGCATGCTGCTGTCGAAGCGACGAGCGGTAAAAATAACTTTGAATATCATTTCTCGCGTCCATTGAAAGCATGGGGTTGATCAATGAATCAGCTTGACCTTGTGAGATAAGACCGCTTCTTTGTCTTGCCAGTATTTCAACAACAGGTGATAAGACAGGTCGGTTAGTGGTGTTGCTGATAGTGGAATTATAAAATCCCTGGTTAAATAAATATTTTTCCAGCCCGATAAAATCCGCGCTGCTCATTTGAGGAAAGTAAAAGAGATCAGGACTTTTATTGATCGTAAAATTTGAAGTCGCTTGAATTTTTAGGGGTTGGGCGAAGCGGCCGGACTTGGTCGTGATAACGACAACTCCATTGCCGGCGGCGGCGCCCCAGATAGATGCAGCGGCAGCGTCCTTTAACACGGTGATGCTTTCAACATCATTGGGATTAATATTTTGGAGGTCTCCATCATAGGGAAAATTATCAACCACAATGAGAGGACGGGAGCTTGCAAAGATGGAACTGATTCCACGTATATTAATACCGGTATTATTACCTGAATTTTTATCAAACAGCATTCCGGGTACAAGTGATTGCAACCGTGCAAGTATCCCAGTTGAAGTGGACCTGTTGATAAGATCGTTGTCTACTTTCGAAAATGATCCGGTAGCTCGCTCTCTTGACACCGTTTGATAACCTGAGTGAAGTATGACTTCTTCTAACTTTGTAACTTTCCGTTTTAGCATTATCGTTACTTGTCCTCTTTCATTGTTTGGTTCTTCCTTCGTTTCATAACCCGATGCAGATACGATTAATGTATCATTGAGCTTCGTTCCTTCTAGTAAGAAGAAACCAAATTTATCAGTGATCGTACCTCTATTGGTACCTTTGATGCTAATGGTCGCTATAAGTATAGGCGTTCCATCTTCATCGATAACTTTTCCTTTAATGACGATTGGCTGGCACATGGAAAAAAAGGGGCAGATGATAGCCAGCATGAGAATAGATAATTTCATACTGTAAGCATTTTTTCGTTAGAGAATAATTTGTTGTTTGGTTGGCGCGGGTATGCTATACAGGGTTCTTGGGCTTCTTGGCCCATTGGGACTTGAGCAGGGAGAGCTCTTTGTGTAGGTAGGTAACTTTCATCTTAAAACCGTAAAAGATTTAAATGAAAGTCTCGAAGTAAGATGGGTTATAATAAATAAAGGACGAACCTCGTCTTACCGAACAGAGGCACCGCGAAGAGCCCGAAGCTGGTAAGCTGATAGAGGCCCGCCCTATATCTATAATAGAGCAGGCTTTCACTACCATCTCAGCTTCAAAAAGAAAATTCGCGGTTTTCTGCCCGAGACTTATAGCGAAATCCTTCAAATAATTAAATGAAGAATCTCAAATTTAATATTTCAACTAGCAATATAATGAAATGATTTAATAAATTGTCAAACATGACAATTTTATTTTTGTACTACACCTCACTTTCACAATGTGAAAGTCAGAAACCAGCCATATCTAAATGCTTTTGGGGCAAATCTTAAAAAGTTGATTGTGGCTAAAAATAAAACCCCTGAAGATGTTGCGGCCATTGGCCGAATTGAGACTAAACAAGTATATCGAGTTATCAATGGCGAACATAGTGCGACGTTGTCAATAATAGTTGCTATCGCAAAAGGATTAGAAGTTCATCCAAAAAAACTTCTTGACTTTGAATTTGATTTTGAGAAATAGTTTCCATTGGTATACAATTCCATTGTTCAATTGGTCAATCTGCTTCTTTTAATAGAAAAAATCTTTCTCTAAATTTTAAATCAAAATGGAGAAGATAAGAAATACAAAATTGTTAAACAAGATCGCCTTAGTAATAAAAGAATTACGAGAGGAGAATGGTTTAAGTCAGGAAGACGTATATAATGATACGAATATTCATATTGGACGAATCGAAACATCAAAAGCAAATTTATCGGTTAGTACATTGTCAGCATTATGTAAATATTTTAAAATAAAGATTTCTGACTTTCATAAAAGAATTGAATCATTATAAAGTTTAAAGTCGTGGAAACACGACATATATAATTTCCTTTTTAAATTACCTTGTGAAATTATGACCTATAGTATTTATAGGCAATTAAAATTCATTTTAATAACGGGTGTGAATTATTTCTTTCACTAAAAATCAAAACGATGTCAAAAGACAAAAAACCTTCGCCACCTCCCAAGTATCGCGATGCGGATAGCGGACAGTATGTCAAAAAGGATTATGCTGATAAGCATCCAAAGACAACTGTAAAAGAGACTGACAAGCCGAAACCAAGAAAATAATCTTGCATTTTCAAATTAGATTCCAAAAGCTGGCCGGTTAAAAACCGTCAGCTTTTAACTTTAATTTTATGTATAGAACTATTTTATCTTTCGACCGAATAAACGGATCAAGTGCAGTCATGGAAATACGACATGAATGGTTTTACTATTCCTTTACTTTGTGAAATTATGACCTTGTACCAGTTTAATATGCTCAATAAGACGAAGCAAGCCGAAGCGGTTTGGAATGGCGTTCATATTGGGGAGCGAGAGGACGGCCCGTATAATATTTTATTGTACCAGGTCCATAGCTTTTACGTCGAAGTATACTATCACCGGCCGCATAACTCAATAATAAAATTCAGAAGTTTTTCAAGCACGACACAATTGGCTCCCTATCTTGAAAAAATAGATATAATGCATTTGATCAAATAAGGTCCGGGGGTTAAGCATTCGGGCAATACAAATTTGGTTTTAGTTTTAAAAAAGATCCAGCCACTAACGCTTATCAATTCGCAACAAAATTGAAAATTACCTAACATCTACTACTGCTTCAACCGGACAAGATACTTTTTCTCCACCCACCCTGTTATAGGAAAACTGTCATCCTCATCCATTATCGTAATTCGAACCCACTTGTGGTTCCCTTCTAACACATTGACGGTATCGCCTGCTGAAACTCGGAAAAAGCCTTTACTTTTTTTGGTGGGTTTCATACGCAGATTACAATTTATTCTTACTTCGGCCAGCACTGAGATGTTTTCCAGTACCCTTCTAAATTTTTCTCCAACAAATTGTTTCAATTCTATAACCTGGCCATGTGTTGCAGCTTCCGGATTTTTTTCATTTTGAAGCTGGCAGGTTTGCAGAATTGCCACAATAGAAAGGATAATGCTTAAGACAGTTACCCAAAAGTCCATGAGTTCAAAGCGAGAGGGGCTTTTTTTATTGAATGTTTCGGAAATTTCCTGTTGAAAACCGGCCAATTTGTTTTCGATAAACGCTTCCAATTTGGCTATGTCATTTTTGGTGGCGTATTCCGTTTCAGTAAGTTCTTTTGTAATGACTGCCGCCTCTTGGGTCGTCTGCGTGAATCTTTCCCAAAAGCCGGGTTCGATTCTTGACAGTCCTTTGATGGCAATCTTTGTATTGACACCAAGCAGCGTAGAATGTAATCCAGTTAAAGATGATTTCAACATTTCCTGACTCCAACCTCCGAAAATCGCCCGACTTATATCTGCTTGTTTTGAAGACACTCTTGAAAGCGATCCCAAGCCCTCCAAACTTTTAGCCAGCGATTCCGAAATGCTGTGCTGATTAGCTGAAACAGCCGTGATTGCCTTCAACCATTCCGGGTTGCCGAACATAGTACCTCTGATGATTCTTTGCACAGGATCCGGCGGAAGAGTTGTTGCCAGGTTAAAGATCCCGGCACCCCTAAGTGTTTTGGATAACATGCTATTGATTCCAGAAAGATGTGGAATGGTTGTGCTTATTCTTCCCCAATCGACCAAACCGTAAGATTTCATCATTTTATTCATCGGTGCAATTGTTGCATTTATTTCGGTTGATCTTTTCAGTATATCTTCCAATCCCTTATTCATATAAGCAAATGTTATTAATTGTTTTGATTGTTTGTATTATTATTTTTTCTTTTTTGTTGATGTAGCTTTTGTTTTCGGCGATATTAAACTTTGGAGGCTTTCTATTTTAGATTGTAATTCATCAAAAGTAATTATCTCAACATCTTTACTATTGCTCCTGAATAATTCAAAAGCAGATTTTTGGCCATTGCTTAAAAGCATTAAGCTTCCTATTAAAACAACGGATTTGGAGTTAAAGGTTTCCAATGCTCCCAAATGAACACTTTTTGCTTTCAATGCATAAAATTCTTTTTGAAAATTGTCACGTTGATTCAATACCTGTACTATAGCCCCGCTCAAATCCTTCGTGGCGCTGAAAACATCCGTTCCCCTGTATGGCTTGCTTTCCACTAAGGTTGTCAGGTGAGTTTTTATTTCAAGGAATGATACGTTATTTGAAAGATCATTTTTGATAAAGAAATCATTCAGCTTTCCATTCTTATTATCCAATGCCCGGCCGCCAACAAAAGCTTCATCTTGGAACAGTACTATAGGCTGAGCAAAAATGGACGAGAAAACCCAGCTATGAGATTTTAAAAAAATCTGCCATTTCTTTTCCAGAGAGGAAGTATGGGTCGTTGTGATTAAGAACTTTTTGAATTTGGCCAAAGTATCTGCGATGTACTTATTGTCAATAATTTCCTTTGTTTTTGCTAATGCATCCTTTGTTAGAAAGTCTGTTTTAATTGATAGTTTTTCGAATAGCTCCTTTATTGCATTTTTATCTTTATCTGAAAATTCTGTGATGTCATTGCCCCAATTGGATAATGAAAGTGCCAGGGAGTTGGAGGAATATGTTTTTGGTGGTTTAGCAACAATAGCAGGAAATAAATAGTTTAGATTAATTTGTACAGCCAAATTCAGTTCCGCCTTGTTCTTTTGAAATACGGTGCTTAAAGCTCCTTGCAGATCTTTCAGATTTTGTTCATTGAGGTATAAGGTAAATGCTTTCTTATCCAGTATGGTTTTTCCAGACTTCTCGATTACAACAGTTTTGATTTTAAAATTTTCGCCAAGCCAGTATGCAATTGGGTTTAGCGTCTTTGTAAATCCATAGCCCTTGGTAACGGACTTAATCATTCCAACGGGGAATTTACTATTAAACCCTTTGTAAATAATTTTTTCAATCGATTTGTATTTGGCTCCGCCTTTAAAAGCGCGGGGATAGTGTACTTCAGTATCTTCTTTCTTATACACTTCCTTGGAAAGCTGGTCGATTTTTTCGTCGGGGTCTATATAATAGTACATATCTTTTGTTGCGTTGCTCTTTTTCAGTTGTTCTCCTTTTACAACAGCCATAAATGAAGTTTTGGTATTTTAATGCTCATAAAGTTACCGTTATTTCATTTGACTATGATAAAGTAAAGGAGTCAACCCACTAGCTTCTATTATTTTATTTTCTTGAGCATGCTCCTGAAACAATACAAATAGCGATCAACAAGAAAGACCTAATACCTAAACTAAATTCTTATCTATGCAACCTGTTCCCATCTCCACCATTTTTTCTTTCCTAGAATTAATCAGGCCTAGTAACGAATGCTTTCCTGATATAACCCAAACCTATTAATGGGCCAAAAATAAAATACCCTAAAATGAAAAGTCAGGTATTACTACGCGTAGTTTACAATTTTGCTTCCTCTATATTTAGCGGTTGGTATTTGTAAAAGTCAAGATATCGCATCAATAATAAATACTACGAAAGTGGTAATGCCTTATAAATAAGTTCGCCTAGTTTCGATTCAGCCCTTGCAATATTCAAAGCACACGACAGAAGAAAAACATTAACTGCTTAATAAGTTTTCTGATGATAAGACCTGCAATAACAATACTGCTTTGTTTTTTAACTACTGTAAGTTTCCAGAGCACCTACGGCCAGGTTTCAGACTCCCTGATCAAAATACCTGCAAAATATCTTGATAAAGTTTCGGCTAAATCATCTGCGATCGAAGAACAGCTGGATAAGAAATCGCAAAAGGCGCTGGAGAAATTACAAAAGCAGGAAGCGAAGATGAAGCAAAAGCTTTCGAAAATTGATTCATTGGCTGCAAAAGAAATTTTCGCAAAGTCTGATGAAAAATATAAAGACCTGCAGGAGAAATTAAAGAACCCTGCTTATAGAAATTACATTCCTTCTTTTGATACACTTGCTAGCTCTCTAAAATTCATTCAACAGAATCCTGAATTGATCTCAAATATCAAAGAAGGAAAAGAGAAGCTCGATGAGGCTTTAAGTAAAGTTAAAGGACTGGAAAGCCAGTTACAGAAAGCAGAAGAAATAAAACGGTTCTTAAAAGAGAGACGACAATTTCTGAAGGAGCAAATTAGCAAGTTCGGATTTGTAAAGGAATTGAAACAAGTTAATAAACAGGTTTATTATTATGCGGCACAAATAAAAGAATACAAAGAAATTCTAAACGACCCGAAAAAGATAGAACAGAAAGCAATAGAGCTGTTAAGTAAGACTAAGATGTTCAAAGATTTTATGGCGAAGAACAGTATGCTTGCTTCACTATTCCGTTTGCCAGGTGATCCAACCGACCCCAACTATGTTGCGAGCCTTGCCGGATTGCAAACAAGGGCTTCTGTAAACAACCTGATCCAACAACAAATATCTGCAGGTGGTCCGAATGCTCAGCAGCAGTTTCAAAGTAATTTACAACAGGCACAATCACAAGTTAGGCAACTAAAAGATAAAGTGATGCAAATGAGTGGGGGAAGTAGTGATGATATTTTGCCCGAAGGATTTAAACCGAATGATCAGAAAACAAAAAATTTCTGGAAAAGAATGGAGGTCGGTACAAATTTTCAAACACAGCGGGCAACAAATTTTTTCCCCGTTACCAGTGATATCGGTCTTTCACTTGGATATAAGCTGAATGATAAAAGCATCATCGGGATAGGCGCATCCTACAAATTCGGTTGGGGCAGTGGATGGGATCATATGAAAATTAGCAGCCAGGGTGCAGGTCTCAGAAGTTTTATTGATTGGAAAATAAAAGGCTCATTCTGGATCAGCGGAGGTTATGAACAGAATTACAAGGAGGCTTTTAAATCAATCGACCAGTTACAAAATTATTCTGCGTGGCAAACAAGTGGGTTGATAGGAATAAGCAAAGTAGTTTCTGTAAAAAGTAAAATATTTAAGAAAACGAAAGTGCAGCTGTTATGGGATTTTTTGAGTTATCAGCAGGTTCCGAGAACACAAGCAATTTTATTTCGACTTAATTACAATTTTAAATAAAGTCATTAAGATGCGACGCTTAACAACCACTAAATATTTTGCATTTTTTATTTCTCTTTTTACATGTATGCCATAGTATTAAATAAAATTGTTGATATCAAAACTGAATCATTTTATGAAATTACTCTTCTGCATTGTTTTAGTAGTAGCGTTAGCTGAAGGATACGCACAGGAACCATATCAACCAACCAAAATCATTCCGCCTTCACCAACAGCTGCATCTTTGGGAATCTATGGGGATGTTCCTGTAAGTACTTATACAGGGACCGCAAATGTTGCTATTCCTTTATATACTATTAAAACCAACCAGCATTCAGTTCCTGTTACATTAAATTATAATTGTTCAGCAATAAAGGTTGCGCAAGACGCGGGCTGGGTTGGGCTTGGGTGGTCTCTTTCAGCGGGTGGTGTTATCACACGAACGATTAGAGGAAATGATGATTTTTCTTCAGGAGGTTATTGGGCAACCGGAAAATTACCACCTTACGACGAAAATAATGACCATATTCCTAATTATTACGATGAAGATTCTGCTCTCCTAAATCGTGAATATTTCAGGGATGTGTTATCCAGAACATATGATGGCGAACCAGATATATTTTTCTACAACTTCGCTGGTTATTCTGGAAAATTTTTAATAGGTAAGAATGTTGATGGTAATCCAACGTTTATGAGTGATCGTAATGATCTTGAAATAAAGTTTGATCCGGATTTTGCCGAGGGTGGATGGACAATAATAACCCCCAATGGATTTGAATACCTTTTCACAGTTCCTGAGTTTTCTGAGAATTGTTATAAAAGCTCAGAGCTTTCTACGTATGCAGGGCTGGAACCGAGTTTTATCCGTACCTATCAGGAATCGATCAGTTCCTGGTATCTCAGTTTAATTAAATCACCGGCTGGTGAGGAAATAGCATTTACCTATGAAACCGGGATGAGTCTTAGTCTTATTAGCAGCTCGCAAACAAGGTATGACAGAACCAGTAACACTTCAACATATGGTGAAGGGGCGTCAACCCAAGCTAAGTATAGTTATTTCGATTTGTCAAGACAGATAATAAAAGATGTTATTCTAAAAAAAATAGAGTTCAATAATGGGTATGTGATTTTTAATACTTCAAGGAGAAGTGATATTGAACCTGTGCCTACGTATACGCCAAAGCCGCAGAAATTATCATCCATAGAGATATATAATACAGATGATGAGTTGCAGAAAAAATTTTTATTCAAATACAATTACTTTAATAATTCGTATTCTAGCAGTGATTCTTTTAGCTTTAAGCGACTGATGCTTGATACCTTAATTGAGTATGGAAAAAGTGGCTCTGCTCATAACCCATATCTGTTTAAATATTTTGATGTTGATTATATGCCATCCAAATATTCCAGACAAGTTGATGATTGGGGCCACTATTCATCCTTCTACACTCCTGTTCTAACCGGAGAATTATATCCGACATTATTACCAATTGTTACAACAGATACTCATATAGGGGTTCAAACATTTGATGGTACAAAGCGAGAGTCGGACTCTATTGGTACCTACAGCAAAAAAGGTATACTTACTTCAATAACTTACCCAACTACCGGAATAACGGAGTTTGAGTATGAACCGAACGAATACCGTGTCGCTCCATATCTAACAACTGGCAACCAAATTACTTATGCTACTGCATTTTCCTATTATATTAATCCATATGAAGATCAATTGATCAGCAACTTTAATGTATATGGAACTGATTCCGTTAGTTTTTCGCTTACAGCATATCCGTTATGGGATAGCATTATTTCGCCTTCACAGAACGTCGCATATTTAAAAAACATTATAACAGGTGATACTATTGAATCATTCAGTATCGATGACCCCAATAAAATTATTGTCCTTCCTACTGGGAACTATGCAGTAGTAGTTGATGCGGTTTATGATTATTCGGTTAATTTAACGGCGTTTCACCAAAACCCTCCGATAATGAAGTATAGCAGGAAAGGTGCTGGAATACGAATTAAATCAACTATAAATTATAATTATGATCATACCAGGATCAGCGCAAAAAATTATTTGTATACTATGAATGGTCCAACAGGGGGATTATCAACTGGTCAAATTCTGTTTATGCCTCCCAAATCATATAAAACCGGCGTTGTTGTGGTTTACCCTGATCCAGAAGGTCTTGCTTTCGCTAGCGCCGAATATTTGGTCAGATCTTCTCACAGTTTGTACGCAATGGGTTTTAATTCAGAACAAACACAGGTAACCTATGATAAAGTATGGGAATCAGCAAGTGAAAACGGAGAAGGTGGTTATACCGCTTATTCATATATAAATCTTGTTTCATCTGCTGCTGAAAGACCAGAAATCCCAGTACCATCATTCTCATTGAATGGCAAGCTTAAATCGATTGAAACCAGAAATGCAGCAGGTGAAAAGTTGACTAAGAAAATTAACGATTATACGCTGAAAGAATCCTTCATTTTAAAAGGAGTAAAAATTCTCAAAACCAGGCCTGACAATTCACCTCATTTTGCATATGCAGATGGTGAAGTAAAGTATTACGATAATGTTTCTCAATGGTGGGTATTATCTTCTGAAATAGACAGCTCTTTTTTCGGCAACCAGACAGTTGTTACGACAAAGCAATATTATTTCCTGGATTCTATTTATAAGCAAAAGACTAAAGAGGAGATGACCCAATCCGATGGCTCATCGCATTCAATTATTTATAAGTATCCACAGGATTTTGTTTCAACTTCTCCCTATGATTCTATGGTAATTGCAAAACATATCATTTCTCCTGTCATAGAGCAAATATCTTATAGGGATACGGCTAAGCTGGAGTCAGTCAGGACTAATTATTATAACTGGAGTGGGTATTATGCACCAACAACCGTAGAATCAAAAAGAGGATGGGGCACTTGGAAAACAAGGCTGCGCTTTCATGGATATGACGATAAAGGAAATCTTTTAAGCATTTCAAAGGAGAATGATGCAAAGTCAAGTTATATCTGGGGATATAATAAGACACTGCCGTTTATCAAAGCAGAAAATATAACTTCAACTGATCTCACCACAAAGGTTGATCTCGCTCTCAAAGATATCGGCTACACCGGTGGAATTAACGACATCGATGAATTTTTAACATGGTTAGGAAATCTCAGTTTCTCCTCTCAAAAGACAGCCTGGAAATCATTTAACACTTACCTGCGAAATAGATTGTTGACAGACAACGTGGATTATTCAGTATATACATATGTACCGTTAATTGGAATGACCAGTGTGACAAACGCTAATAACCTAACTACCTATTATGAATTCGACAACTTCGGCAGGTTAAAGACTACTAAGGATAATGATGGGAACACTATTAAAGTTAATAAATATAATTACAGACAATGAAAACAATAAGAATAATTCTGTTTGTAGGCTTGTGTTTTCAATTTCAACAAGCTGCCGCGCAAACCACTTATAATATGGCTGGAAATTGGACAGTTGATGCTGATAAAACATTTGATTCAATGAGTGTGCAACAGAAAGTGAAGTATGATAATATGCCTCTTCAGAAAAGACAGGAAATCAAACAGTCATTCCAGAATAGAACATTTCACTTTTTGGATAATACACAGGCTGAAATAAGTTTTACTGTTCAGGGTAATTCTAAACTAATTAAGGGTAACTGGACATATGAATCGGATAACAAAAGGCTGATAATAAATTCTGAAGGAAAAAGCAGTGAGTATATTATAAAATGGCTGGACAATAATCAGGTACAGTTATTATTTGCTACCGTTGCCCCCCAAGGACTGTTACAATCACTTTTTTTACTACGTAATAATTAATTATATGGTGATTATAAAATACATAATTGGAGTTTTATTCATTAATGTTTTTTCGGTTTTTTTTAATCCTGTTTATTGCCAGGCATATACAGTAGAGATTAAAGGCCCCGTTAATCCTAAAGTAAACGAATATATAAGATATGATCTGATATTCAAGGACGAATCTGGAAATCTCCTAACTCTGGACGAAGTGAATGTGACACATGTAGATTGGTATGACTTTCCTAGTGGTTCTTTTTCAGATAACTATGCTATCGTAAGTTGGGGTGCCATCAATTTCGCCGAATTAAATTGCAGTGTGTATACCTGGGATAATTATCTCGAAACACAAACTTTTTATGTCTATATAAAAGATAACATTCCTTTACCTGTAATATCAGCGACTAATAGCGGAATCGTAACTCCTGGCAATTCTGTAATACTTTCTGTAAATAATTTTTCTTATGATTCTTACGTTTGGCTGGATAGTGAAAATGACCCTATTTCCGGAGCAACAACATCAAGTTATACAACCAGTCAACCCGGTATCTATAAAGTACAGGTAACGAAGGGAGGCGTAACTTATGCTTCTTTCGAAAGGACCATAATCACAGATACTTCGGTATGGAATATGAATTATGTTGAAACTAATACGATGCTGGCTCCGGGCATTAGTGACACAACTGAAATTGATAACCTGCCTGCATCAAAGAACAATAGAACAATACAGTATTTTGATGGATTGGGTCGACCTATTCAAAACGTGATGCGGAAGGCTTCAACAACTGGTATGGATATCGTCCAGGTGTTTGGGTATGATGTTGTAGGCAGAGAAGTAATAAAATATCTTCCTTATGTCTCGAGTGACAACACAGGATTTTATAAGAAACAAGGTTTGAATGACCCGAATGCAACCACAATTGATGTACTTGAACGTTATCGCTCGGGGGCACAATTTGCCTTCTATCAGACAGCTGAGGGTATTGCCAATGATGAATATCCATATTCAGAAAATATTATGGAAGCATCGCCTTTAAACAGGCCTTTAAAAACGTATGGTCCCGGGGAAAACTGGCGTAACTATCAGAAGTTTTCAGGGTATCAATACCTAACCAATAAGCACGGAACATCAGCTGGCCAGGAAAAGGTCGTTTGCTGGTCTATTAATTCTTCGGGGTTGCCTGTTCGTAACTCTGTCTTTACGTACGGGTATTACCCAGATTCCAGACTTTATATAAAAAGCATAAAAGATGAAGAAGGGAATGAGGTACGGGAGTACACCACCAAAGAAGGTAAGCTGATTCTAAAAAAAGTACAAGTAAAAAAAGGCTCTACCAATCTTAACAATACAGATGAGTGGTTACATACCTATTATATTTATGATGAGTATAACCAATTAAGATATGTTCTTCAGCCAATGATGGTAAAGATCATTATGCAGAATGATACGAATAATCCTTCATTAGCAGATTTGAATGAACTTTCTTTTCATTATGAATATGACGATAAAGGCAGGATGATTATGAAAAAAATACCGGGTGCAGGAAAGGTATATATGATCTATGATGCAAGAGACAGGCTGGTGATGACGCAGGATTCCATGATAAGATCTGCACATAAATGGTCATACATTCAATACGATGATCTCAATAGGCAAACTATTACGGGCTTGATTACGGATAATACTTATTATAATGACGTTTCATATCATCGCTCTCATGCAGATTCAAGCATAAACTGGCCAATCCCCGGAAGCTATACTAATGAAGAACTTACTAAAACATTTTATGATGATTATGCATGGCGATCTGGTGAAAGCAATCCTTTAAATGCCACTCTAGATAATACCACTAGCGGCGCTGGTAATAGTAATTTACTAACAGCTTCCAACACAACATGGCCTTATCCTCAATCTATCGTTCAATCAGCACAATTAAAGGGATTGGTAACCGGTACAAAGGTAAAAGTGCTCGGCACTTCCAGCAGTTTTTTATATGCAGTTAGTTTTTATGATGAAAAAGCAAGGCTGGTACAAATGCAAGCTCAAAATGCCAGCACAGGTGTCGATATAGTGACCAGTCAATATGGATGGGCAGGACAAACTTTATTATCCATCATAACAAATGAAAAAGCCGGAAGCAATTCACAAAGTTCTATCGCAGTTACAAAATTGACTTATGATAGTCTAAATAAGATAGTCAAAATAGAGAAGAAAGTGAGCAATACAAAAGTAAATGCAGGTAGTATGCCATCAAATTGGAAAACGGTAGTACAACATGAATATAATGAATTGGGACAATTAAAGAAAAAGAAACTGGGTACCACTCCACTGGATTCATTAACATATGAATATAATATTCGTGGGTGGATATCGGGGATGAACCGCAGTTATGTAAAAGATACCACCAGCACCAGCAACTGGTTCGGCTTTGATTTAGGCTACGACAAAATAAACTTTAGTGTCAATGGCGACAGTAAGAGTTATTCAGCGCCACAATATAACGGAAATATTGAGGGGATGTTGTGGCGTAGCACTGGTGATGATATGCTAAGAAAATATGATTTTACTTATGATGCAGGCAGCCGATTAACGGGAGCAGATTTTAATCAATTAAACAGCAATAGTTTTTCTAAAGCAGCCGGAATTGATTTTAGTGTCAGCGGATTGAACTATGATGCAAATGGGAACATATTAAACATGAATCAACGTGGATGGAAAGTTGGTGGCAGTATAACCATTGATAGTTTGCTCTATACCTATATTTCTAATAGTAATAAATTGCTGAACGTATGGGATAAGAAAAATGATACCCTAACAAGGCTTGGCGATTTTAGAAGTTCGACAGCATATATGATTTCTTTAAGCCAAACCAGAACGACATCGGATGCCGACTACTCGTACGATGCCAATGGTAGTTTATCAGTTGATAATAATAAAGATATTGGCAACATACATTATAATCATCTTAATTTACCTGACAGCATAACTGTTTCCAATAAAGGCAGTATAAAATATGTGTATGATGCGACAGGAAATAAATTGAAAAAGATAACTACTGAAGGAAGCAAAGTAACCACTACGCTTTACATGACGGGCAATTACATAAATGACACACTTCAGTTTTTGCCACAAGAGGAAGGCAGAATACGATTTAATGTTGCAGATAGTAGTTTGGCCTATGATTATTTTATCAAGGATCATTTAGGAAATATCAGAATAGTGCTCACTGAACAGCAGCAAACTGATGCATACCCGGTTGCTTCACTAGAAACTACCCCGCTTTCAAATGAAAGAATTTATTACAGTAAGGTTGATTCGGGGAGAGTAAATAAAAGTGGTGTTCCCGGCTATCCAAATGATACTTACACTAGTCCGAATGACTTTGTACAACAACTTTCCGGTAATGGGATGAAAGTAGGAGCCGGAATGGTGCTGAAAGTAATGGCTGGTGATAAGTTTAATCTACGAGTAAACAGTTGGTGGAACAGTGGTGATAGCCCTGGAACACCGGTTAGTCCATTGACTGATTTGGTGAGTGCATTATCAGGGAGTGTTGGAAGCATTGGGGGAAGCCATGCTACTGCCGCTGAATTAACAAGTAGCGGAATATTGAGCCCCAATGCAACAAATTTCTTAAATAGTCAAAGTGGATTTACTCCGAGTAAACCGAAGGCATTTGTAAACTGGATATTATTTGATGAGCAATTTAATTATGTTTCTGCGAGTTCCGGATTTGAGCAGGTGGGCAGTAGCAATACTTTTACAACCCACATCCGGACAGACTTACCACTAAATAAAAGTGGTTACCTTTATATATATGTTAGCAATGAAACACCTAACATAGGTGTGTTCTTTGATAATTTACAGGTGACTCACATGCGAGGTCCTTTAATGGAAGACACCCACTATTATCCATTTGGACTGGTTATGAACGGCATATCTTCTAAAGCTTTAAACTTCGGAGACCCCCAGAATAAGTTTAAATACAACGGAAAAGAGGAACAACGGAATGAGTTCAGCGATGACAGTGGATTGGATTGGCTGGATTATGGGGCGAGGATGTATGATGTACAAATTGGAAGGTGGCATGTGGTTGATCCGATGGCTGAAAAAATGCGAAGACATTCACCATATAATTACGCTTTTGACAATCCAATACGATTTAATGACCCGGATGGGATGTCTCCTGATGATTTTGTAAAAGCCAAAGATGGAAAAATAAGATGGGATAATAATGCAAACTCTCAAGCTACAACAAAAGAAGGTGAAACTTATTTAGGTAAAACTCTGACATTAAAATTTAACAGTTACATTGATAAAAATCTTTGGGATGGCCCTAACTCCAAAGCACCGGGAGATAAGCTAACAACAACGGTATACGTTACCGGAAATGAAAATGAAAAAGGAGAATTGACCGGTGTGTCTGCAGGCAAGCATGTAGAAGTAGGAAGTACACCATACGGTACGGGAAGGGATTATTATCCGGGCCTAGGTGATGACCAAAATAAATTTAGTGCTACAGGTACTGTAGAAACTGGATTTAATGTTAGTATGGAGCAACATGCGAGTGTATCACCTATCGAACAAATTGGTTTGAATTTATTTGGCTATAAAATCGTGAATGTTGCACAAAAATTAGATGTTAATATTACTTCATCAGGAAATGTTACCACTTCAGCCGCAACAGATGTTTTCCCTTCTGCAACTTTATCAGCAAATGGTACTACTATCATGCAGTATAACCAACCTTCATTCAAAGAAACTCACACAGCACCAACGAAATACTGGGTCTCTGATGGGGGAGCTCCATACAAAATTCTAGATTATTCATACAAACCAGCAATATGGGAAAAAAGACTTTAAAATGAAACATCCAACCTTTTTAAAAATTTCTTTTTGTATTTTTTTGAAGTACATGACATTTTTTTTATTCTTGATGTTCAAAAATGAGAACTATTATTTTATTAGCCCAGGCATAACAGATGGGTCAGATTTATTTTATTATTTATGGTTGTTATTGTCATTGCCATTGTTAAATATCATAGCTTTTGGGGTCCCTTTATATTATTCTTTTAGGATTAAAAACATCTTTTTATTTTTTTTAGTTATATCGATTTTTGTTACAGGAGAATATTTTTTGTATACCTATTTGGCATCACCATCAGATTTAACTAATGGGCTGCACAATGCTTTATTTACAATCCTCTTTTTAGGACTATTCTTCTATAAAGAGATTAGATTTAAGTTTTAGAGATTTCATGTAATAATATATGTCAATTATGAAATAAGGTAGGGGGGCAAAACGAAACAGGCTGAAGCAATTTGAAACGGCATGCATATTGACAACCGCCAGGACGATCAGCATAATATTTTGCTATACGAGGTCGAAGGCTTTTACGTTGAAGTATTTTATCACAGGTCATTTAATGTAATCGTAAAATTTAGAAGCTTTTCAAGTACAACCCAATTGACTCCCTACCTTGAAAAAATAAATGTATTGGATATTATTAAATGATTCATCAAATAATTCAACTAACAGGGAGGCTTTCAATGTGAAAGAAACAACATTGGATGGAGCAGTGATTTTGCATTTGGTGATTTTCTTTGCTTTATTTTTTGGCTTAGGTATTTCGGGTGGGATGGTATGCTTAAAAATCTCTACGTTGGTGTAATTTGTGCCCAAATGCTTTAGATAATCTTTATGTATCTCGCCCGAATTTAATTGGTTGGTTAGTCCCATTAGCAAAGTTAGTGGCAGAATAAAAATACACTTCAATTACTCTTTGCCAGAAGTAAGAACCACCTTACCGTATTACTACGGTAACGAATTCTTTTATAACCGTTATATTTATCCCCTATAATCACCTGATCCACCATTTATGTCTGATACCGGCAAAATGCAAATTAGCATTCATCAAATCGATATGTTTCGGTTTGGGAATTCACCTTTTGATGATATCACCGAAATAATTATCCAGGAAATAAATAAAAATGAAGAAAAAGAATACAGGTTCAAGAAGCAAAAACTAGTACATAACTACCCGGGATTCACTATCAAAATATTTCACGCGATGAAAAAAAAGCAACCCCGCTGGCTTGGGTTTTTCAGTGAGGTTGTAAGCAAAGGAGAAGACCTCCTCAAATCATACAACACATTCTCTACTTTCCTGGTCTTTATTGGTTTCAAAAAAAACATCTACGCTATATCGGGAGGGTCCGGAAACACTGTACTGGAACGGTATAGTGTATCAAACTTGGGAACAGAAGTACTCACACGTTTGATCCAAAAAGACGAGAAAGTCATCACTAGTCTCAAGGACAGGTCTTTTGTTGGGAATATACTAGGTGAATCGCGAATTTATAAAGACGATCAAAGACTAACAGATGAAGATCAATTTGGAAAAATTTATAACCATGTTAAAGCTGGTTTAAACAGGGAAATCCTAACTAAGATATTTCGATTTTCAAAACATGATCTAACAAGACGGACAGCAAATTGCATTGCTCATTCTTCCTTTCAAATCAATAAAAGAATAAGTTTTGAAAAGCTATTGGAAATCATTGAAAGAATCGATTGGCTCTTTGAAACAAAAAAGCAACCAAATTTTACTCTAAACGATGTAATTCATATTGATAACAGGAAGCCATCTAATCAACAGCTCCGCGAAAAACTTGAACTTGAGTTTAAAAGCCAGATCTATAATAAATACATGAAAAAAGAAGAACTTGATTTTGATTTCTGCCATAAAAAATACGAAGAATATTATAATGCGCATGAGTACATTGCTACAAGGGATCGTAAAAAAATAATAAACACTTCAGACCGACTCACTTTCTCTTCTGTTTTATCTGCTGTAAGAGATAACGGATTCCTGCTCACTGATAGTCTCAATGAATTTATCTATTCCTTTATGGATGTGAAAATTGAGACCTTCGATGAGCTTGGTGAAAGAGCCACTTCTGGTTCTTTATTCGAACATCTCAATGGTGAAATTAAGTACGAAGGAACTACCTATTTTTATTTAGGTACCGAATGGTACCGTGTCAAATTAGAATTCATTGAACAGTTAAATCGGGACTGTAAAGACAGTTTGAGGCAAATGCTGGACAAAAGTTTGTTAAAACTGCCATTCAGGGAAAAAATTGAGGATGACTATGTATCCAAATTTTTAGGAAGACCAGGCGCGTATGTACTGCACAAAGTTCTTTATGAAAATATAGAATTATGCGACCTATTATTGCATGATCGCAACACTATTTATCTGGTACATATAAAACAAGGTTTCAACCATTCTGTTCGTGAGCTCGCCTCTCAGGTCTCCATGGCAGCAAGACATTTAATGCATGACAGGAAAACGAACTGCAAACTGATCAGCAAGCTGGAAACAAAACTGCTTCGTTTGAAAGGTAATAAAAACATATATCTCGATGCAGTGGGAAATCAGAAAATGCCACCAAAAGGTCTTGCCGGTTTATTTAACAACATCATCAACGATAATCAGATAATTTTCTGTCTCGCGTTTGTAGATAAAGGCACAACAAAAAGAGATATACTGAATGATTTGGAAGATTTTGACTCGAGCATAGCTAAATATTCTGTTCTTGAACTGAAAAAAGCATTGATGTCATACGGATTCGGATTCAAAATAATTCAATTGGATAAATAGTGGAGTCATCGTTTTGTAGAAGCTGAATGCATCAGCCATAACACCTTCGAAATGCAGCTCTCCGAGTTTAGATTTCGATAAATATAAATCTTTAGACCCAGCTTTAGCTATTTCAATTATTAATGTTTCGTTCTTAAAATCCGATTCGACGAATCACGTTTGAAAAAGTTGAAATAATTTCTTTGGATAGAGTTTCACTTACAATTCCGCTTAAAGTCATCTCTCCAAGCTTTCCAAGAAGCATATGCCACCAACTCCTCTTGGGCAACGAAAAATAATTTCGCATTTCATTTATTTCATTCCTAATATCATGTAATTCCAATTGAGTTCCCTCAAATCTTGTTTCAATTTTCTCGATTATCAGGTCTAGCTTCTCATTTGCTGTAAAAATTTCTTCCTGCGAAAACTTAGCTCCGGGCGGATAACCATAGGATTTTAATCGATTTAAAATAATTTTTTCAACTCCCGGAAAAGCTACGTAGTTGTTGAATATTGTTTCGTTTCCACCAATGCGTATAGATTTATAAATATTAAGATTTTCTTCAAAAGAGCCTCCCGTGTTGAAATGACCGATTAAAGACAATAAATGAATAATAAAACTTGTGTGAAGGGATGTAAGGCCAGTTATAGACGAAATTTGCTCAATGGAAAGAGTGTGCCGATCCACATCCTCCATTATTAATTGTCTAATGGCTTTCGCTGTTGCGTTGATTTCTTGCAGGATGAAACTTTCAGGATCTAATGCGAGTATTCCAAGTATAGTAATTGAACATCCATTATGTTCCAATAACCTACTATCTATTTCTTGATAAGTAAAGTCGTTTGGAATCCGGCCTTCCAATTTGACTCTAACATGTTCAAAAGAAAATCTTTTTCCTTGCCTATTCCAATCATACACTTGGTCCAGCCAAAAGCGTTCTGGATTTGTCAAAATAAAAATTGGAAAATTAGCGATGGTAAACATATTTACTTTTTACTCACAAAGATGAATCCAACTATTTACTTTTTAGTTTGTTAAGGTCTATATTCATGGTATTGCACATTTGATTGTGAGGGCGATTTTTCAGGGTGGCGATGCTGATTGATGGTGAAGTCTTTTGACTAGGCTGTTTTAAAATAAAGATCTTTGTGTCTTGCTAACGGCCTTAATGAAGGAAAAATAATTTGCTCTGTTCCTGCATAAAACATTTGTATGATATACTTAGCTAAAGTATCATAAACTAACGATTCCATTTTTTCTTCTCTGTTGTTCCGAACTCCAATTTTATTTTTTATGTCCCCTCTTAAAGCATTTCTTTCTTGAATCAATAATCCATTGTCGCCTAAAATATTATTCACTTCCAGAATTTCCCTTATTTCGGTGTAATACAAAAACTCAACTCTGCTTCCATCCCGGTCTTCTCCCTTCACAAATTTTAAACAAGCGTCATCAGAATCAATATCAATATTTGTATTGATAACCATCTTGTTCTTTTTAAAATACTCCTCGAGTAATGCAATGTTGATATACATAATTTATTTGTCAGATTGTTTAATTATACTCACTTTCCCTTTTAAAGGTGTTTGATATCAAAGCCATACATAAAATTGATATGGTTACTATCATTGACATTTTGCTGCCACCCCGACTCACGGTGACTTACGTCAACGATCTGTCTTGTATTCATTCCTTTAAATGCATCCGAAACTTTTTTCATCATATCCATCTCACTTTCAGAAAACAACTCATCCTCTTCGGTGAACTTAAGCTTAGGCGCAACAAATTTTTCTCCCACATAATCCTTAAAATCAACTTCGGTTACAAAGGCAAAGCCCCGATGAATGACTTCATTATAAATAGCACCGTAATTATCAGGAACCGGGCCCCTTTCAAAAGCGAGGTAACAGGTTCCGCTGATCGCAAACCCATGCTTTTTATAATGCGCAAAGTCTGCGTAAAACATCAGTTTATTCAGTGCCGTTAAAAAAGGCTGGTTGTGATGGGCGAAGAAATTTACCATGGCTGATATCTTGTCAAGTCTGGGTTTTCGAAACCCATTGTAAACGTTAGGTACATTACAGCCAATTAGTCTCTGTTCATAATATTCTCTTCCCTTATTGTAACTATCAAAAAACTCCTGCAATTTCTTGATCACCCGGTCATATTCTTTTTCTTCCCAGGATTGGCGGTTTAAATGAACAAGGGTCCTGAACTCGTGGGGATCCTCGGCGAGTTTGATCAATCTACCGTTGGCGACAGTTGGCACTTCACCTGCTTCATAATGGCGGTAAACATTCGCGCCAAACCCAAGCACCTCACTCATCTTTGCAGCACTCAGGTTGTATTTGTGTCGGATTGCCTTTATTTCATCAGCGAAAGGAATTCCGTACTTGGACCGGTACTGGTTATGCACCTGTGTTATGTTCAGGTTGTCCAGTTCTTCAGTGGTAAATTGTTCATTGGTATCATTACACAGGTAATAATGGTAAACGATATCAAAACTTTCTTTACGGTAATCGAAGCCTTCGATCTTCTTTTTCAATTGCACGGTTCCGCCTGTAAATGGACTTTTCATGTTCACGATTTTAAAGGATAAAGTAAAGGCCTTTCAGCGATGTGAAAAGATATGCAGATGACCTGTCTTCCGGCAAAGCCCAATGTAATTTTAATATAAACTTCATGTTGTCTAATTGTCTTTCCAAATACCCACATATCTGCTCCTCCATAAAGGTTTTCTCGTAGCGGACCTTCGACAAAATCTTCAACAGTTATAGTTTTAAGTAGTTCTGTTCTCCTGGCAGGTAATATATCAAGCGTCAAAAGCGATTGCAGATTCTTATTTCTATCGTCACGATAAATAATTCCCCAAATTGATAATTTGGCTTGAAAATCCTGCAAGAACTGCGATATCTCCACTCTTGAAGTTGACATAAAAATAGCAAATTTCATGACAAAATTCAACTAATTAGTTGAATTTTGTGAACATTTTATTGACGGCGAACTCGAGAAGCGGCATAAAGGCCACAACTGTTGATAAACAGGGATTTGACTTCAGTTTAATGCCAGAATCAATCGATAACCGTTATCAGAATATATGTTTACAATATTATGCGGTCAAGATATTATAAGTGGAATTGGGAAATATCGCGGCTACTACCTGACTTCTGAGAGTAGTAATACGGATCAACTATCACATATTCCTTGGCCGCAAAATAAATCGTAAAGGTTCATTTTTTCAGTGTATCCATCGTTGCTTATAATATTCAATAACATCTTCAATTACTCACCCTCTTCAAGTACTCACCAGGCAACTTAACCTTGATTTCTGATTAATCCAACAAATTTGTTTTAATATCCTTTTTAGCCATCTTAATATATTGAGAGTATTTGGTACACTAGCAGATAACTTTTTCATATCGCTTAAATGCTCTGACATTAAAGATATTGAGCATGTTTAAAAGAAGCAAGTCGTGAAACCACGACAATACTGATTTCATTTTTTCTATATTTTGCGAAAGTATGAACATGTATCAATTTAATATGCTCGACAAGACAAAATAAGCCGAAGCAGTTTGGAGCGGTGTTCACATTGGGGAAAGAGAAGGCGGGCCGCATAATATTTTATTGTACCAGGTCGAAGGCTTCTATGTCGAAGTATATTATAACAGGGTATACAATGCAATAATAAAATTCCGAAGCTTGCAGATTTACTATAATAACCCTTTCATTTTTTCTTCAAAAAACAAAAAACCTAAATAAGTCTGATTAAGTTAGCAAATAATTACTAATTTCATTAGTATAAATACGCTAAATGATTTACCCGCCTTTTACACTAGTCTATTTAATGATTTGCTGCATAATCTTTATTAAGAATGAAAAATTTAATAATTTGGAAGTTGATTTATCCACCAAAGTTGAAGAAAAAATGCAGTTAGCCACAAGCATAAAAGAAAGTTTCCTTGATTTGTTTTACAATGAATTGGAATGTGAAATTGAGCAAACAAATTCCAGATTAAACCTTCGTATACTACGGATTGAAAACAATCAATTTACTTATGATGAGCTGATCAAAAAGTTATCCAATGCGGTTATTACCTATTCTCTTTCAAAGAAGCAATTTACCGATTTTGTAAAAGACGAAAGATATGGTGAATTGAATAAGCTTGCATTGAATAAATTTAGAGATTATAGCATTAATGATGGCGAAGCTGGCGAAGTACTTTTGTATTGTTTTCTAGAATCTCATCTCAAAGCACCGAAAATTCTTACTAAACTTGAAATTAAGACTGCTCGTAATGATTATGTAAAAGGTTCCGATGGAATACACTTGTTACAGCTCGGCCTAAAACGATTTCAGATCATCTTTGGAGAATCGAAGCTCGATGCTTCTTTGACAGCATCTCTTTCAAACGCGTTTAAATCAATACACGATTTTATTACCCGTGATAAGGACAATATTTATCATGAGATGTCTTTACTTGACTCCCAATTATGTAAGGAGTCATTGGATGAAGACATGTACCAATTTGTGAAATCAATTGTTTTTCCTAAAGCGAATGGTAGTAACAGTGTAGTAAAGGATAATGCATTTGCCATTTTTGCTGGCTTTGATATTAATCCGAGTGAGGAAGAGTTAAAAATGAAAAACGATGATTTTAGAATACTTATAAGGAAGCGCATTAAGGAGGAAGTAGAAAAAAAACAGGAGCACATAAGGGAAAAAATTTCTGAATATAAACTTTTCAACCATACTTTTTATGTATATGTTTTCCCATTTATGAAAATTGATGAGACAAGAAAGAAAATAATTAAAGAAATTACTCATCCAGTATTATGATTGAACGGCTTTCAAATGAAGTATTAGCTGATCAGTATTTTAATCAGTTGTTCCTAAAAGCAAATAAACTTTTGGCAGGTATGATATTTAAAGAAAACGGAAGCACTCCCTATCTTTCTCCTAAGGAATTAAACGACATTTTAAGATTTTCTGACATATTATCTAATTCTAAAAGTTCAATTCCCCGGAATAAAGCGTATACAATTATTACTCTTTTAAATCCTGCATATTCCACAGATCCCTACTATAAAACTTTTTCACATTCCGTCTTAGCAAAACTTGGCAATTTTCCCGGCATAGATTACTTGAAAAATAAAAATGATAACAATGCGGTTTTACCGTATGAAAGAGCGGTCGAGAAAACGGTAAAAGAATTCATTCAGGCAGTTCCCGACACTTCTAATCTGATTTTCACAGATTCCCAGTTTGAATTGTATCAACGAATTAGTGAATCAAAATTCTTTAGTTTTTCTGGACCGACCTCAATGGGAAAATCATTTATTATCAAATCATTCATTCGAAAAGCCATCAGCAATTCTCCGCCTGAGAATATCGCAATATTAGTTCCCACGAGAGCACTCATTAGTCAATTCTCGTTGGATCTGAATAGAGAATTAAAAGACTTATTGGAGCATTATAAATATAAAGTCATTACCAACTCCAACATTGGCGATATGCTCTCAAATAACCAGGTTAGATATTTGATGGTACTGACTCCGGAAAGATTGATTAGCTATTTATCAAATAAGAACAATCCTTTGATAGGATACTTATTTGTTGACGAGGCACATAAGTTAGCGACCGAGAACGATTCACGGGCAATTACAGCATACAATGCTATTTCCAAAACTCTTAGAATTAACACTTCTCTAAATTTGTATTTTGCATCACCAAATGTGGCAAATCCTGAAGTTTTTCTGAGACTTTTTAAAAAAGATGATACAAAGGCTTTTAGAACGATAGAATCTCCTGTTTCCCAGAACTTATTTTTTTTGGATCTTACTACAAAGAAAGCGGTTCATTATACAGACGAAGAGAATTACGAATTTAGTCCCAAAACACTTTTAAATAGTAATTCTTTATCGGAATTATTGGTATTTATAGGACATTCAGAAAACAATATTGTTTATTGCAGCTCAAGATTCAAGGCTGTTGATAAATCATTAGAACTATTCTTGCAATTAGAAGATACTAATGTCGAAGTTTCCAACAATGTCAAGAAGGCAATCAGGCAGATTAAAAGCTATATTCATAAGGATTATTATCTAGCCGATTTTCTCCAGAAAGGTATTGCATATCATTTTGGCAATCTTCCCCAGCTTATTCGCAATAAAGTTGAAGCGTTATTCAAAGAGTCTGAAATTCATTATGTTTTCTGTACATCAACCCTGCTTGAAGGAGTAAATCTCCCCGCTAAAAATGTATTCATCCTTAATGATAAAAATGGAAGAAACCCTCTTCAGCCGATTGATTTTTGGAATCTTGCTGGTCGGGCAGGGAGATTAAAATATGAGCTTTCTGGAAATATCTTTTGTATCAGAGAGACATCCAAGGATTGGGAGAAGATTAATTTATTGAACAGGAATCAGGACATCACATTAACCCCTTCCATTGAAAATCATATCGATAAACAGTTAAAGAAGATTGAACAAATAATTAATCAGACGCCTGATATTAAGTTCAAGACCGAATCATTTAGAGAAATATTGGAATATATCGCAAACGTTATATCTATTGATACGTTGGAAATTCAGCGAACAAATTATCAAAGTGATATTATAAAGAAATTAATTTCTGAAAATAAAGAACAAATTATAAATCTTGCTAAGGAAAAAACTAGAAATATTGAAGTCCCCAGTACTGTTTTGAGCGCAAACCAGTCTGTTAAAGTTGCTATCCAGAACTCGGTTTATCAATACGTCAAAGCGAATGCCGGCAATTCTCGTATTAAACTTCCATCTGAAATTAACTTTGAGTCGTGCAAAGAATGGCTTAACACCTTGTATAATTTATTTCGATGGGAAACAGAAGAAAAAAGAAACATTAAAAGTCAATCCCAGCTTACTTACTATGCAATGTTAATGAATCAGTGGATTAATGGAACTCCGCTGAATTTAATTATCAGTAAATCCATCGAATATTTCGATAAGAATAAAAGAGAAATTGTGATTGGATGGGATTTTTCAAAAAAGGAAATCTTTAATAAAAACGACAAAAGACATGTGAATTTCTTGATTGGTGAGATTATTGAAGATATAGAGCAGATTCTTCGGTTCGTTTTTGAGAAGTATTTCAATAATTACTATACTATTCTTGTAGAGATATTGGGAGAAGAGAATGCAGGTCAGAGTTGGGCTACTTTCTTAGAATATGGAACTCGAAATTCTATTGTTATCGCATTGCAGAATTATGGACTTTCACGACATACTGCCAATTATCTGTTTACAAAACATCGTTCTTCGCTTAACATTGAAGGTGATAAATTACTGGGAATTGATCTAAAAAGGTTAAGAATAATGCTTAATCATGAAGATATAGAATTTGATGAGATAATTTCGATATTGTTCTAATCTTAAAACAAGAATAAACTGAAAATGGACAAGAAATTCTTCCATATGCCTTCAGGTATTTCCCTACTAAAAGAATTCAGCAGCACCACACTTGTATTATTTGATAGTCCGATTACCAATCTCATTATGAAAAATAATGATTTTCATGCAAGATGTTTAACTCGTAAGGAAGAAGGGGTAGTCAAATTAAAAAGTAAATTGAACGAAGCGAGATTAACTTTTTTCTCTAAGGAAGATATGGCTAATTGGCTTTGTAAGATCCAAGAGGATATTAAAAGTGAGACTGGCAGAATTTATGTCCGATTTCAATCTGGTTGGGAATCTGACGAGAGCAAGATCAACTTCGAAGAGGTTGGGTACTTACTGGGAATGTTTCAGGCTGCCGAAGAATATCTAGACACCTTGACTGGTGCAGAGCCAATCGGTCAGAATAAAGCGCATTATTCTGTATATGATTCTTTAGAAAAACTCGATGCGGAATATTTGAAAACTGATAATATTCCAAGCTATTACCGAGTTCAGCAGGATCCACAAATTAAAAAGCATGAGTTTGAATTGAAAAATTTAGATGATTATTGGAAGGATTATCTCTCATTAACAGAAAAACACCATGTTGTAGATGGATTTGGTGATAAAAGTTATTTGCTTCATAAATACCATATCGAATTTGCTTCACAGCTTCATAAGAACAGGCCCAGGAAGGATTTGAAGCTTATGTTGGATTATCATTTAAAAGGATATACTGGAGAAAAACTCAATTTTGTAAATCATGTTGAATACCGAATTCTGCCGATTATTGAGCAATGGTCCCATTCAGATTACATTGTCTTCCGCGAATTAGTAAATGAATGGATTTATGATCAACGAAATCTTTTGTCCAGGGAAGATGAGTCATTCCTCGTTGAATCTTTTCAGGATTGTTGCTTGACTTTTTTGAACAACTTGGCCATCCATAGACCATTGAATGATGAGAATAAATATAACAGTATTATAAGAGACCTTTTACAACAAAGAATTGTAACTCGATCATGGATTGTCAGTGATCAATCCCTCGGTGGCTTTAGTAGCACTTCAAGCTCAGCATCTAGTGCGGGTCTTGGAGAAAGAGACTTAGTGCTTATGAATAACACTGGTCAAGTCATTTCACTTATTGAATTTATGCGTATAGCTTCAATTCCAGAAAATGTTGAGAATGATTCAAAATTAAAAATACATCTACTGAAGCTATTTAGGTATGAAACAACCGGGGTTAGTCCGCTGTTTATAATATTTTATTGTGAGTCGAAGCGCTTTACATCAACTTGGACGAAATACTGTGAATATATTAGTAAAATGGATTTTGGGAACTACCCATTGGTAAAATTTCAATCTCAAATTTCAACAAAGGTTCAACGTGCTAATGTCACCTTAGCTGTCTCTCAGCATAAAAGAGAGTTTCAATTAATCAACGTCTATCACATCTTTGTTAATATGTTTCCCTGATTTTTTTTGATTCGTTTCATACTCCAAAAAAGGTTCATAATTACGATGTTTTCTTAAAGTTATCTTTCCCAGTTTACTTCCGTTAATTTTTTCCTGTATATATTCTACCACCTCCAGAAACTTAGTAATCGGGATATGATTTACTTTTCTCGATCCACCAATCTTATATTTGTTCATTTATTGTCTCCGAAAGAGCCCCCACTTCATTTGCTCCTTTAATTCCTATTCTTTGTACTTTTCATATCTCTCTATTAAATACCCGACATAATTGGCCTTAATTGGGTCAGCACCTATACAACCATCGGGATATTCAGGCTTTAATCGTTTAGTTTCTTTGATGTTAATGATGTTATTGTCTCCTGAAATAATATTAGTAATGATTGCTTTTATTTCATAGCTTCCAATATTAACAGAGAGAAGTACAATGCCCAATTGCTATATCTTCCGCCACTTTTGGGCCTTGCATTTGTGAACCAGTATCTATATCAGCTTGAGATATGAAACGAATTCATTTAAATCTCCAAAAAATTGTCTGTTAAGTATCAACTCACTATTTTCAAGTTGGATAATTTTTTCTTTATGCAACTTTGAAATTATTCCGTCTCTGTCAAGCCAAACAAATGGTTGGCCTATACCGGAAACATATTGAATATGCCCCGACCTCACTGCTCTAATCTCATTTCTAAACTCAATTGGCTTTTCCTTTTGCTTTTCTTTTCTTCTCAAATAATTTCTCAATCGAACTTTTAAAAGCCTTTCATCGAAAGACAGCTTCTGAACAGCGTTGAGATAATCCAATCCAAATTCAAGATACATATCATAGATTAAATTCCTTTCTGCCGTATCTGGTAGATTTTTCTTTGTCTTATATCTCTTTACATTTCTTTTTCTCCTTTTTTCTGATATGCTGTCAGAAATTAACGAGGAAGGAATTGCAATGGTTAACACAATTATTATTATGATAACAAGGTATCCTACGAATCTAACAACATGAATCCAGAATCCTCCTTGAATAAGGTCAGTCCAAAATGACTTTTTTTCTGTTGTTTTATATGATTCAATTATTTTGAAGTCTTTTATACCTGCAATCTTGCCGAATGGTTTTAAGATTGGAATCTCATTCTGTTTATGAAGAGCCAGCAACCGGATTACAAAATATTCACCACCTTCAATTATTATCGGGCTGAACTTAATTTGACCTATACTATCCATATAAAACGAGAGATTGTGCCTTAAGTAATCATTACTTGCTTCCACAATTTCTGGACGTTCGACAATTTCAGCATTATCCAAAATAAAACCCAACGAGTCTTTTATATCATAAAATGTGTTTAGAATATTAACTTTGCTAGGGTTTAAGATTTTGATCTTAAAAATGCTTAAATTTTTATTGCTTTCTTTTATATTCTCTCCTTGATATATAATATCAAGTCGTCTAACGTTTTCTTTTAAGTCAAGCACCTTCGTGTTTGTCTCAATTACAAAGTTTAGTTTAGGATTTGTATCCATAAAATAAACGGTGTAAATCGAAAACACCCCGAAAATAATTGCCAAAAGAAAGCCCAAAAAAGACCAGGCAAATTTCTTTTCTATTTTTAAAAAGTTATCATTTAGTCCCATGTTATTTTATATTGCTATATTAATTGCCCCGCTTGCTTATTATAGTCTTATGCACCTACCTATCTAATGCAGTCACAAATATGCAAGCCAATTCTTTCTTTATCTCGATTTCTTAATTCTTTGCATCTTCCAGCTTAATTGTAGCCCGGGAATAAATCGTGGGTGCGCACAAAGACAAGGTACAAAATAGTAAGTTGGTTCGTTGCATGATTTCAGTACGATTTGACTATCACTAAAGGTAGAGAGTTTTTTAATCCTTTGAGTACCCGCTCTATAAATTTTATTTTTCAAACTGACATAGTAATACTTTTATTTGTACAACGCAAATAATTAAGTACGAACTCTCATATTTTGAAAGCGATCTTTTTATGCAGAGGATTAAACTATCTTAATTATACAAAAAGATTGAATCATAGTCCCGTTGTCTGGTATTATGTCTTTGTTGTTTTATTTTCAATGTATCATATATAATCAATGCGTTGAAAATCATATTCTTTTTATTTGCCTTATTGTAGTTTCCAAACGTTCGATGAGGCTATCATAAGTTATAATATCCACTACATTTTTATACTTTCTTTTTACTACTTCAAAATCTCGTTTTTGCTCATCTGAAAGGTTGTTTTCCCTTCCCATTATGATTATTCCGCTTGGGTTCGTAATTTTTATATTAAAACCGGCTGGTAAATTGTCCTTATACCTATTAGTAAGATGTTTTTCCCCCTCCTCACTCCAACGGTTGAGATAATAAATATATTTCTCTATCTGCATAACAGTTCCTGATAATTCTCTAAGTGGAATAAAATTGTCTCTGTAAACACCTTTAGTCATAATGGCATTCTCAAAAGGTTTTTTAATTTCGATAATATCTGTATTTCCGTTACTGTCGACTAAAAGAAAATCCAAAAACTTCTCATTAATTCCATTGGTAAACTTTGAAAAGACTGGTACCTCTCTGAAAGCAAACACATACTTGGGATATAAAAGCAAAACAATTTGCAGGACCTCTTCCTGCCATTGATGTTCACTGTATTGTGCTTCTTCTGACAACATAACTTTTAGTTTATCCAGAATAATATTATACTTTATAAACTCATATTCCTGAAAAGTCTTCGAAAGATTTCCGCCTTGATAAGCAAGCTTTTTGTCAAGGTATTTTTGATAACTCCTTTCCGCATCTTTAACGTTGTCAAAATAATTTCTAAAAACTGATGAAATCCTAGCTTCAACATACCTCTTTCGTTCATACAAAGTAGGGAAGTATTTAAGAAGGTCTGTATATGCATCAAAAGGGAGAGAATTTGGGCGATCCCCTCCAATAAAAATATCTCCCTTAAAAATTTTCGAAATAATTCGAAATACAGCAACATTAGAATCCGCTACAAAGCACTCGGAAGTAAGAGATATGCTTTTGTGGAAGTAAATATCAAAATCATTGATAAGGATTCCCTTAATCACCCCAAAATAGTCTCCGTCCAAAATTGCGAATAAAAATGTCGAAGTTTCAAATTCCCCAAAATCTGAAAAAGCTTCGTCTTCCGCGGTATGTGACTTATCAGAAGTAACATAAAGGTCTTTCCAAAATGTAAACGTTTTTTTTAATGTTATGTAGGGCCGCCTACTTATGGCTTCATCTACCCAATTTTCTTGTCTTTCAGGTGTGTAATGGAGAAATATTTTGTTCCCGGAAGTTGAAAAATTAATCATTTTAGATTATCGCTTTAGTGTCTAAAGATTTTTGAGATCTTTTGAAATTGCTAAAATTTATATCATTAATTCATGAACCTCATAACTTACCGTAGTAATACGGTTGTTGAGTAAACCATAATAAAGTTAAATTTCCATTTTTTTTACCAATCCGGAGTTTGGGAATTTTGTATTTGCAAGAATTGTCCCTAAGCAAACTTCAAATTTTCAATAGATAATTATCAAAAAGGCTTAAATTGCAAGAACAGTAAACCAAAACCTTTCACCAATGGGGAAGAATCTTTCTGCTTTGCTAAAAAAGGTCTTTTTAGGCTCCCTTTCCGGGATTGCCACATCAAACTCAATCTCTGCGTCGGATAAAATGAATGATTTCAGTTCAGACTTGATCGCAGACAGATTTGAAACTTCATTAATTAAAAAGAATGACTTAAAGCCCAAGCTAATATTGAAAAAAATTATCGGTAATGAAGTGAGTTTAATTTCACATCGAAGCCACAGATCACATTCTTCACATCGATCCCATTATTCGAGTTCATCTGGTACAGGTACTGGTACTGGTACGGGTACAGGTGGTGTTCCGCAATCAAAACCGAGCTCACCCCCCGAATATCAAAAGCCGATACAAACACAACCAGATACCATCCAGAGCAACCCGGGACTCAAGCCAGGGGAGAATTTTAAACCGAAAAAGGACTCAACCTCCGGTTCCTTAAAACTTGGATCAAGAACACTTAAAAAAGGGATGTCAGGAACTGATGTAACTGAACTCATTAATATACTTATCAAGAAAAAATATTTGAAATTAAATAACGGAGCTACTAAAGTAAGCGGGTCATCCATATTCAGTCAGTTAGTTGAAGATGCAGTGAAAAACTTCCAGACCGATAATGGTTTGCCATCTGATGGAATTTGTAATGCAAGTACCATCTATTACTTAAAGAATAAATAGGATGGAAACTATTATACTTGACAAATCATCCCTTAGGTTAAATATCGATAGCACCCTTTACAGTGCAGATGTAATTCATAAATGCTTTTACTGGTATGGAAATAGATATTCTGTTGATATAAGCCGAAAAGAAAGTCTTTTTACAATCGAATTAGCCAATATAGCTGAAGAAGACGATATGCAAAAGCTTATTCAAAAAATTAAAAAAGATCTTATTGACTTTAAAACAAGGGAAATAGTGTCAGTAGAAACTAAGAATATTAGGGAGATCTTAATAGCGAAGGCTTTCGCTTCTGAAGATGAATTTAATGAACCGCCCCCAGGAAATATTGACGACCCAGTCGGTTTCGATCCATCCAAATTCTAACACAACTTATAATGGATGCAGTCACAATACAGAACTTCAGGAAATTTAAAGAACCCGGGTATTACGAGACTGTGAATGTGGATTACTATCTATTACCATTTCGTTTTCATCAAATCAACGAACAAAAAGAAGTAATTGTAAATGAGGTTGGGGACTTTCTCATTGTTCCTGTTGGAACAGCTGCAAGAATAACAAAAAAGGAAATCAAGAAAGAGGAAGCGATATATGCTGATCTTTTTGCCAATTTTTTTATTTCGGATAAACCAATCCCAGCTCTTATTGATGTTCTGGCAACTAGGTATCGAACAAAAAAATCGTTCCTTGAAAGTTTTACTGCCCTGCACATATTTGTAGTCACTCTCAGGTGCAATCATTCATGTCATTATTGTCAGGTATCACGGGTTTCGGAGAACCGAAATGAATTTGATATATCTGTTGACGACTTGATCGCAGGTATCGACCATATGTTTCGCTCACCATCTCTGTCTATAACAATGGAGTTCCAGGGTGGCGAACCGCTCTTGGCATTTAACAGGATCAAGTATGCAGTGGAAAGGGCGTTGATATTAAATGAAACGTTTAATAAGAATTTGACATTTGTTATATGTACGAACTCGACAGTTTTCACAGACGAAATACTCCAATTCTGTAAAGAACATGCTATAATTATTTCAACATCGTTGGATGGACCCGATTTTATACATAACGCCAATCGACCAAAATCAGGGGCCAAAAGCTATGACATGGTTCTTGAGGGAATAAAAAGGGCTCGTACAGTCCTTGGGAAAGATAAAGTCTCCGCGCTAATGACCACAACAAAATTAAGTTTGCAGTATCCTCTTGAGATTATCAATAACTACATAGAGAACGGTTTTACAAATATTTTTTTAAGGCCTATAAGCCCATATGGATTTGCATTAAAAAATGAAAACAAAAATAAATACGAAACTGAACTTTATCTTGAATTCTATAAAACGGGGTTGAATTATATTCTTGACTTAAATAAAAATGGTTGCTTTTTTACAGAGGACTACACAACGATCATTCTGAAAAAAATTCTCACGCCGTTCCCGGTTAATTATGTGGACCTGCAATCGCCGGCAGGTATGATAAACAATGTTATCGTTTTCAATTATGATGGCAATGTATACGCAACCGATGAATCAAGAATGTTAGCGGAAAACAGTGACTTTACATTCCGCCTTGGTCATGTGAGGGACAACTATAACTCGTTGTTTTTTGGAAATAAATCAAAATTCTTTTCCCAGTTTTGGTCGAATGAAAGTCTGGCAGGCTGTTCAGATTGCGGATTTCAATCCTATTGTGGTGCTGACCCTGTCTTTCATTATGCATCTCAAGGCGATTTTGAGGGATATAGACCTGAATCCGACTTTTGTAGAAAAAACATGGAAATTATTCGCTATTTATTTGACCTTATCGACAAAAATGGGAAAGAGTTGCTGCCAATTTTATATTCTTGGATTAAACACGGATAAATCCCTCACACGAAATGATCAATTTAAGAACTAAAGGAACGCCTCACAACATTTCAGAACAAATTGTTGCCAAAGTCATTTCTGAGAATGATATTTCCAGAAGAATTTGCTTATCTGGTGAAACAGATGAAAATTTAATTCTCTCAAGTCAGGATATTCAGGTGTTTACTAGTAGTGAGTTACTTAACAATAAAATCGTTTTTAATATACCGTCGTTATCTGATCTGGCGAGTGCAGACATTTTATTGATAAGCCCAGATGGATCAGTTAATACCCTTTTTAGACAAAAGTCTACTCATAATTCCCTGTTTATAACTGATAGATGCAATAGCAATTGCCTGATGTGTTCCCAGCCTCCAAAAAATAGGGACGACTTAGATTTCTTTTTTGGCATTAACACCAGACTTATAACAATGATTCCATCAACCACAAAGGAACTGGGAATAACCGGGGGTGAACCAACGTTATTAGGAGATCGGCTAATAACGCTGCTGGAAATGATAACAGATAATTTACCTAATACTGAAATTCACGTTTTAACGAATGGAAGGGCGTTCGCCTGGCAAAACATTCCTGAATCTTTAAAAAAAATAAATTATAATAAAATTGTTTTTGGCATTCCCCTGTACTCCGACTTTTACAAGGACCATGACTATATTGTTCAGGCACGGCAAGCTTTTAATCAAACAGTTCTGGGATTTCACAATATGGCTCGTTATGGTTTTCGGCTTGAATTGAGAGTCGTCTTGCATGAATTAACATATAGAAGACTTCCATCATTGGCTAGATATATTTTTAAGAATTTACCTTTCATTGAACATATAGCTTTCATGGGTTTAGAATATACTGGCTACACTCCACATAACAGTAACCGCCTGTGGATAGACCCTTCGAATTATGGAAATCAATTGGAAGAAGCAGTTTTATACTTGGACCAGATGGGAATGAATGTGTCTATTTACAATCTTCAACATTGTCTATTAAAACCTTCCCTTTGGAAATATGCCAGGAACTCCATTTCTGATTGGAAAAAAGAATACCTCGAAGAATGTAATAAATGTAAGCAACTCAAAGATTGTGGTGGGGTATTCGCAACGTCAAAAAAGCACAGCAATGAAATTAAAGCAATTTTATAAAGCAATATTATACTCCATTTGTTTTTTTGACTTGGGTTGTGCCGCAAAATTAACTATTGGTGAAAAACATGGGAGTCCACCCACCAGAACGCATCTGGCATTCGAAAATAACAAAGGCGATTCAATTTTGTATTATGAAGGCTACTCAGTAATCTTTAGTTACACTTATAATTTGCCCAGGTATATCTTTAATTTACTCACCGTCGAACAATTAGTTCTCGATTCAACAAAATTTCCAGTCAAAAGAACCAATTCATATTATCCTGCAGTTTTACCAAACGGTGCTAGGTCAGCATCCAACGAAGACTATTCGAAAAGTGGCTATGATAGAGGGCATATGGTGCCAGCAGGAGATTTTTTATGGAATAAAAAATTGAAAGACGAAACATTTTTATATACAAACATTAATCCTCAAACCGCAGTTCTCAATCGTGGCATTTGGGCAAATTTAGAAAATAGGATCAGATCCAAAGTAGTCAAAAACGCTGAAGATGCTTATATTGTTACTGGTGCCGTCTTCAATTCGGCCTGCGAAAATAAGATTGGGCCGAATGAACTATGTGTACCTGTAGCTTTTTTCAAAATCGTTTATTTCGAACGAAGAAATTCAATGTTTGCTTTTCTCTTTGATAATACTGTGGATAATTATGAGGGTAATATTGCTGAATTCCAGGTTTCGGTGAATTTTATTGAGCAGATAACACGTGAAGATTTTTTCGATTTGTTGGATGACGAAATTGAAGAAAAAATGGAGTCTGAAATCATTAGCTTTAATGATTGAGAAAAAATATAACACAAATAATATTATTTTAAAAAAGATAATTTTAGTCTTATCAATACTTTTATTGATAAATCCTGTAGTGCTATTTATTATATTCGACAGTATTATAATTGGAATTTGCATTCCTCTTGCTACAATCCTTTTGACATTTGTTCTTTATCAAAACAAAAAAACTAAGCCATTAAGTGTTCTTCTTTTCAACGTAATATTTGTTTTGTCTCTCTTTTTACATGCTGAAGCAATATTCACAGCAAACTTCAGTGACTATATCATTGAAAATTTATACGAGCCAAAAGAAAATTATTACTTCAATCTACCCTATCTAAAAAAAACGTTCCGGGACAAAGAGTTCGTTGTTCAGTACTTTACAAACAGGCAAGGCTTTCGGATTAGTTCCGAAGATGAACCTGAAATTTCAGTAACGCAAGTTGATTGGCTATTTATCGGCGACTCTTACACCCAGGGAGCCCAAGTTCAGTACGAGGATCTTTACACAACCAAGCTATACAAATCTTTTCCTGACAAAACAATTTTAAACGCAGGAATAAGCGGATGGGGCCTACCAGAAGAATTTAATTACTATAAAATTGAAGGCAAGAAATACAAGCCGTCAAAAGTCATTTTACAAGTTTGTAATTTTAATGACTTCATGAATGTAAAAGAAAGAAAAACTGGGTTTTCTGACTATTTAATGGCGCATTCAAACTTTGCGAGATATCTTCTTTATGACTTAAAATATGCCAACCCCGCAGAGCTCCCATTAGGAAGATGGGTTGAGCCATTCTACCCTTCTGACAAATTAAACGAAGAATATAACATCTTTTATAAGTCTTCGAGTGAAAAAAAACTAGAGGACTTAAAGAACTTTGCATTCTATCTAAAACAACTGAACACTGAAGTTACGAAGAATGGATCCGACCTAATTGTTATTCAAATTCCCACGAAAGAGCAAGTGAGTTATAAATATTTCGAAGAAGTAATTAATGGTTTTAAAATCGATGTATCGAAATTAGACATGAATTTCCCGAATAAATTTCTTGATAGCATTTGTAAAGAAAATAAAATTAAACATATAGATCTTCTGCATGATTTTGCTGACTCAGAACAGGAGTTGTTTTATCAATATGATGAACATCTCAACGCCATTGGACATCAGCAAATCGCTAATAGTATCAAAAATTTTCTTGGTGCTGGAGGGAATTCATTTACCTGGTATCAATCATTCAGCGAACATAACACCGCAGATAGGTATCCTAATTTCTCCATTACAAAAAACAATCTACTGGCTTTTCAATCCATTAGAGATAATAATCTGGAGTTATTTATCGGGGACAGCCTGCTTAACTCTTCGCAGCGACTGACCTGGAATGATGTCGATGAAATACACCCGTCCCTTTCACCAGACAACTTACAAATAGTATTTACTGAAGGAAATCAGGAAAGCAATAGAACAAAAGTAGCGATCATGAATTTAGATGGAAGTGAAAGGCGATACATCACCGATAAGGAAAACTTATTTGGGGCAATTCCCTCATTCAGTCACGATGGCTTGAAGGTCTCCTATGCTGAATGGAGAGAAGATAAAAAAAACGGCGATTTGTCAAACTCATACATCGTAATTAAAGAGCTATCTACTGGCAAAAAAATAAAAATAACCAGCGAAACCTTTGAAAGCTGGCGTCCAATTTTTTCCCCTGATGGACGATTTCTTTTTTTTATTTCCAAAATGAATGAGAACCAATTTGACATATACAGCTTTGATCTAATAACAAATGAGATTAAAAATTTAACAAACACAAATTATGATGAATGGGATCCAGCAATATCAAGGGATGGGCGATTTTTGGCATACTCAGGAAAGCTTAATAACAATTGGGATCTCTTTATATTAGACTTTTCAACATCCAATAAAAAGCAATTGACCAGCAGTCTTGGAGATGAATGGGACCCCTCGTTTTCTCCTGATGGTAAAACGCTCTATTTCGCAGGGACATTTGGTCTTCACAATGGAATTTACAGGATCGGATTAAAATAATGTAAAAAGAGATGCCATTTAACTCACTTTCGTTCATATTCTTTTTCATTTTTTTCGCAGCTGCTTATTTTTTGATCAATAACAAGAATAAGCAGTTCCTACTCATAGCCGGTAGCTGGTTTTTTTATTCCTATAATTCGCTATTTAATCTAATTCACCTTTTACTAACAACGTCAATAACATATTTTTTTGCAAAAAAAATTAAAGAGCGGGTTAATAGCCAGGCATATCTTTTCGTTGGAATTCTCCTAATAGTATTGCAATTGTTGTTCGCAAAATATGGAACTTCTCTTTTTCCGTTATCTATTGCTACACAAGATTCATTCTGGAATTCCATTATACTTCCGATTGGCATATCATTTTATTCGTTACAGGCAATTAGTTTTTTAGCTGATGTGAATAGTAAAAAATATGATAGCGATTTAAGTCTGAAAGATGTTTCACTTTTTCTTTCTTTTTTTCCCCAGTCAATTTCTGGCCCGATACACCGAGCCAGCGAGCTATTACCACAATTCATTTTTAATAATAAGATTCAAATCAACAATATCGTAATTGGTTTGAAGACGATGCTATGGGGTTACTTCTGCAAACTGATAATAGCAGATAAGATTTCAATGATAACAAGCCCAATATTTGGTACATATTTAGAACAGGATGGATTATCATTGTTAATTGCTTCGCTATTATTTTCATTTCAGATATATTTTGATTTTTGGGGATATTCCTCAATTGCCATTGGCGTAGGCAAAATCTTAGGCTTTAACATCAATATTAATTTTAACGCTCCCTATTCTGCGAGATCATTTAAAGAGTTCTGGCATAGGTGGCATATAACACTGTCAAAATGGATGAGAGATTATATTTATATTCCTCTTGGAGGTAACACAAATAGGAAAAATCTTCTTCATTTCTGTTTAACAATTCTAATTACCTTTTTGATTAGTGGCTTCTGGCACGGTATAACTTTGACTTTTATTTTTTGGGCTATAGCTCATGCTTTCTTATATCTGTCTGAAACTTTTATTGGAAAATTTTCATCTAAGTTTTTTAAAAATTCTAGGGGAGTATTCATGATCCGGATGTTATCTATTTTTAAACCAGCGCTCATCTTTATTTTAATTTCCTTTACTTGGCTTATCTTCAGATCCGAAGATGTTAAAGAATTCGTCACGATTATTAAAAAAATAGGATCGGTAAGTGATTGGTCAGTACCAAATGCTTATACAAATTATTTTATCCGTGCCAATATCATTTATATAACTATTATTTTCTGTTCCATAGTTATATACCGCAAATCTTTCTTATGGAAACAAATTGAATATACACCAAACACTAGACGAGAAATAATAGTTGAAACCATCTTTGTCAGTTTTTGCACCTCATTCATCTTCCTCTTAGGCGACTTAGGTGGTCGGGAATTTCTGTATTTCCGGTTTTAAGCAAGCCGAGCCACCCCAAGAGAAAGGGAATACAGAGGATACATTGATTGCTAGAAATGCAGGTAAGATTCCTGAATATTTTATGTAAGCTCGACTCGGACACTCTTTGGACACAAAATTTAATACTAAGGAATGGGTGTATAGGAACCCTACTAAAATTGAAGCCAACCATGTTATTGAAGCTACTTTTCAATAAATTTGAAAATGGACGTAACAAACTCAACTACCGACCAGTATAGGAATGTATTAGATTATCTACTAACCAACTCCTATCAACCAAAAGATTATTGGGACGTCAAAAACAATATTCTAAAAAATGAAGAATTGTTTACCAAAAAAAAATGAATATTTTTTAAAGATGGCGTTAAATAAACTTCAGCAAGACGGCTATATTGATTTTATAGCTGGTGAAGGAGTGACTAGGATCTGAGAGCGTTAAAGTAATTAGAAAAAGATCCATCGATGTATAATGCATTTATTTCATACTCACATGCTGCAGATGATAAGTTTGCATCAGCCTTGCAGAATGCATTGCAAAAATTTGCGAAGCCATGGTATAAGAAACGCAACCTTGAAATTTTCAGGGATGAATCAAGTCTCTCCGCCTCTCCGCATCTTTGGAACAATATTGTCAACGCAATGAACGGGGCTGAATACTTTGTTTTGCTGGCTTCTTCAAAATCTGAACAATCAAAGTGGGTAAGCAGGGAACTTGAATACTGGCTGCAACATAAGTCTATCGACAAGTTATTAATTGTATTGACGGAAGGTGAAATAAAATGGGATGATGAAAACAAATGTTTTCTAAAGCCTGATAATAATTCACTGCCTGCTATATTGGATGACAAGTTTACTGACGAACCTTTTTATGTTGACTTACGTAAGTCCAAAACTGAAAAGGATATCTCATTAGATAACCCCATTTTCAAGAAGGAAATATTAAAGCTTGCAGCAAAACTGCATGGCCGGTCGCCCAATGACATGGCCAGTGAGGAAGTAACCATACACAGAAAGACGATACTGATACGAAATGGGGCTATAGGTTTGCTGTTAGTACTACTTATTTTGTCAATAGTTGCCGGCGTTATAGCTAATCAAAACCGAAAGCAAGCGGAAAAAAATAAAAAAGAAGCAGAAGAACAAACGAAAATTGCTAAAAAAAACCTGACCGATTTCCTGGAATTGAAAAAAACTTCGATCGGATCGAAATACCAGGGTGGTATTGTATTTCAATGGACCGATTCCGCTGGTAAAAAAGGTGTGATCGCTGCTGAAAAAGATCTACCGGGAACGTATAACTGGAAAGATGCTTATGCAGCCTGTCAGCAATTGACATTAAATGGTTACAGTGACTGGCGATTGCCTACACGAGAAGAAATAGGCGTATTATATGCAAACAGAATCTTTGTGGGAGGATTTGAAAGAGGCTTTTATTGGAGCGAGACAAGTTATGAAGGACATTCTGACGAAGCATTTTTTCAATCGTTCGTCCATGGTGACAGACTTTCAAGGACTAAAACAAGACAATATCTTGTCAGGGCTGTACGGAGTTTTTAACCATAGCCATCGCTGTTTAAAGTATGTTCGTGGTACAAGAAACCCAAGCGTAGAAGAAGCTATAAAAGTGGTTCGTGAGGACACGAACCTTTAGGTTTGTTTTCAGATTAGTAACTAAATTTAGATTATTACTATTATTACTTTCTTTTTGCTACTTTTTCTTTGTGGATAATTTAAAACTGTTAATAACCAGCAATCAAAACTGTTTGGGTGAACTATGACACGAACTAGCTTTCAGAGCTATCCTTGGATAAAGACCCTTACAGTTTTTACAGGACGCATCAAATAGAAATTCAAGCTAACCAGGCTTATTATTAAGGTTTCAATGAACAGCCTGTAAGTTGATTGCACCAAACCAATTTTATGCAGTATCAGTATGTAATTGGAATGGACATTTCCAAACATAGTTTTGATATGGCCATTCTTTCGACAAACAACCCAGAGGAAATTTTTCACACTGCGTTCAGTAATCATGCGAAAGGCTTTGAGGAAATGATGAGTTTTGCAAATGAAAAGATGCCAGAATTTGATTGTAATAAAGCATTGTTTTGTATGGAAGCTACCGGACTTTATTGTAATGCACTGTTACAATTTTTTCAAAGCCAGCAAGCAAATGTCTGGGTAGAGAATGCAATCCAAATCAAACGTTCCCTTGGAATAAAACGTGGCAAAACAGACAAAGTAGATTCTATAAGCATTGCTAAGTATGCTTTTAAAAACGCAGAGCTGGTAAGGCTTTGGAAGCCATCGGGTGTTGTATTGGAGAAGATAAAAAATCTGGCAACACTAAGAGAAAGAATGGTGGTAACACAAAAAAGATTAATAACGCCAATAGAAGAATTGCGTGAGGCAGGGCAGGAAAAAATGGCTGAATATCTTCACAAATCAATTAAAAGGTCAATCAATGCTATTGATGCTGATCTGAAAAAGATTGAAGAGAAAATAATGGAATGTCTCAAAGAAGATGCAAGCCTAAATCATTTGTTTACTTTGATTACATCTGTCGTAGGAATCGGCTTTGTAACGGCAATTAATCTTATCATACATACGCAAGGATTCAATGTGATGTGTGATAGCAGAAAACTTGCATGTTATTGTGGAGTGGCGCCGTTTCCATACCAATCTGGCATTAGTATTAAAGGCAGGACAAAAGTTAGTCACATGGCAAATAAAAAACTCAAAACAAATCTTCACCTTGCGGCACTTACTGCCATCAAATTTGATCCGGATCTAAAGGCATACTATGATCGGAAAGTATCGGATGGTAAACCAAAAATGAGTGTTATCAATGCTGTTCGTTTTAAATTGTTAGCAAGAGTTGTGTCGGTTGTGAAGAACGACAGGGAATATGTGAAAAGAACGGCCTAAAATAGATTTGTTTTTACCATAGAAATCCACGGCAGAGAATGTTTAATGGATATCAAGTCGGGGTCTATTCATTCGTGTTCAATATTTCCCTGGTCAAATTTTTGTTTGTGCTTATTTGTATATTCTACCTGATCATTTGTTTACTGTACAGCACCATACAAAAAAAACGCATTGAAGCGATTGAAGTGTTGGAATAGTAACACATGCTGCCGGTTTGTATTTTGATTGTGGGTATGGTGCGTGGGAACACGCACCATGGCAACTGAGGGGATTTGTTCTTCTTAGCTTATATTTATCTTTTCCCCGCCGGCTCATGCATTGTTGCATGGGGAAAATGATTCAAAAATTTAAATTTAGATTATGTCACAAAAAATGCTTGTTACAAATTACACCTACAATGTTAGTCAAGAAGAATTTGAAAAGATGGCCAAAGAGCTTGCGCAAGCTTTTGCTGAAGTTCCTGGATGCCTCTGGAAAATTTGGCTAATCAATGATGAATCAAAGGAAGCAGGGGCAGTTTACCTGTTTAAAGATGCGAAGTCATTGCAAACTTTTACATCCAGTCCTTTAGTTGCTTCTGTCCTTTCACATCCTGCGTTGAGCAATTTTGATTTAAAAGAAAGAGATATACTTACAGAAGTAAGTGAAGTAACACATGCGCCTTTAAAAGAAACAACGATGATTTAGACTCTGCTTTGGTAAGAGTAATAAAGTGCTTCCACGCCAAATCACAGCTAGCGGCCGCGCATTTGTGCTGTTGGGAAAATAGAATTCCTGAAGATTGCTTGGCCGTAACTTTAAATTAATACGGCCAAATTACAGCAGTTGAGCAGAATTACAAATGTTGAAGGGCCAAATTCCTCAGCCCCAATAGCACAAATGCAATGTTATAAGCCGTGCTATCATTTACAGTAAGGGCTCGTTACTTTTTATTGAGGCTTAAAGGTTGTCTGTGTGCCTTTAGTATATGTCCCTTGCCAGCCATCAAACATCCACTTCCCCTTTTCTTTTATCCATATTTCAGTATGGTAAACTTCTCCGAGTATTTTATCCCCCATAAGATATTGTGACCTGCCGTTAATTATCGCTACATTTCCGTATAATCGTATTTTTCTGTCAAATAATTTATAGCTCACACCTGCAAACAAATTTTTTCTGGATGAGTCGGCCAAGATTTGTTCTTTTGTTTGCATAACACCGTCAGCATTGATAGTTATGTAATCGTTTAGCACATTATCCTTCCAGTAAACGGGGTCATACTTTAGGACGGCTTCGAACATTTTTGCTTCGGCTGCTTCCAGTTCTTTGGTATCAGCCTCTGAAACTTTCTTTTGCCCAAATGAAATTTGAGTGATAAAGAAAAAGAGAATAGAAATTGAAATCAGTTTTGTCTTGTACATATAATGTATTTACTTGTTAAAAAATGGAAAGTATATTTGAAATGTAGATGATTGAAAGTAAGTGTTATTGAGATGCCGACAGCATAGCTTATAACTCTAAAATAGGCGAAAGTTTTTGCACTTAAATTATTCATTATCATCAAAATTTTTTTTTGCATTTCTTATTGTTATGGTTCTGCTGAACAGTTCGTGAGGACAGGAACCAGAGAAACAGTTAATCGTAACCCGGGTCTGCGCTGATTCAATTCGGTGTTATTGGAAATTTCTTCAGCGCAAGCCTCAGGCGGACGAAAGGACTAAAACAAGACAATATCTTGTGAGGGCTGTACGGACTTTCTACAAAAAACATTAAACTGTTTACTTCATTACGTTGCAAGGGAATAAAATAGCGGCACAAACACTCAGTCCTTCGGACACGACACAAACAGCACCACTTTTATATTGTTGCAATTTCTGCAACTCATGGTCTTACTGACGCAAAATTCAATTAAAAATCGCCTGGGGCAGGGTTTAGTTTTATCTCATTAAAGAGATCGCCGAAAATCTTAAACAGAGTAGGCATAAATTCTAAACTCAAAACAAATGGGAACCTCAACTCACCTCGCAAACATTTTTACGGGACCCGCTTATAGTGGCAGCGTAAAATACATCACCCGAACAGGCTGGTATTCTTTGCAGCAGGATTATCCTGAATTTGAAAACAATATAAGTTCAATAACGACAAGTATATTAAACACTATACGGGTAATTTTATTTTCCGATCCGTTCTTTACCGGCAAAGAAATGGTTGTTGAAAATGATTGGCCTTCACTGCCGGTAATGATGGAAAACAAATGCTCCTCCCTATTAGTGGAACTAAAAACCGAGCAGCATGTTGAAATATTCCAAAACAATAACTATAGCGGCCTTGCTACAAGTCTTTTTGGAATGAGTTACCGGCATTTGAGTGACTTTTTTCCAAACGACGCATTAAGTTCAATAAGGATACCCTATGGTAAAAAGGTTTACCTCTACGAACATGAAGATTACAGGGGTAGAAAAATTATACTGGATAAAGACACCCCATTTATTGGTGAAGATTTCAATAACCGTGTTACTTCCATGCAAATTCTCAATTACCCAATAGCTTTTTCTGATCCCAATTTCCAGGGACGATCACAAATGCTGGAGCTCGATAGTTACGATTCGGCACCTGAAAGAGGTTCCAGATGGCTGGAAATCGGGGATAATGCTATACGATCATTAAAGATCTCCTATCCTTTTCTTGTCAAAGCGTTCCCAGAAAAACATTTTGGAGGAGAAAGAACAATTTACAAGCATGATATTGAGAATATTCCCGGTACTATTTCATCACTGGCAATTGAGCCTTCATTTCGATAGATGAATTATCGATTGGCCCTGGTTGAGCGCCAAGGCCAATCGAAAAAAATTAAATGCTTCATTCTCTATTTATGGGCTAGCATTCATTGGAATACAAACCCTGTAAAAAAAATAAACACACTGTTATGAAAAAAATCGTTTTTGTTTTTGTTGCATTATTATCCATCGCCATTGCGAAGTCACAAACAGTAGGCATTGGTACGACAACACCGAACAATTCAGCGCTGCTGGAAGTTAAATCAACGATCAAAGGGTTTCTCCCTCCAAGGATGCTTGCTTCGGAGCGAAATGCGATTGTATCGCCTGCGACAGGTTTAATTATTTATTGTATGGATTGTGGCACGAATGGAGGAGAGCCGGAATACTATAATGGTACTGCCTGGGTGAATATGATTGGCGGTTCGGCAGCATTACCGCTTGCCCCTGGACATAGTTATCAGGGTGGAAAAATTGCTTATATTTTTCAGTCCGGGGACTCGGGTTATATAGCAGGTCAGGTTCATGGTCTGATTGCGGCTCCCTTTGATCAAATTGAAGTTATTCTATGGGATAATATGGGAATTGGTCAACTTACAAACGCAATTGATACTGCAATTGGCACCGGTAATGCAAATACAAATACTATTGTTTCAGTTGTGGGAGGAGGAAACTATGCAGCTTTATTGTGTTCAGAACTGGAATTGAATGGATACACCGATTGGTATTTACCCAGTAGAGAAGAATTAAGAAAGCTCGGTCTAAATTCATTTGTCATAGGTTTATTTGGCGGGATGTACTGGAGTTCCAGCGAGTTTAAGGACAACCAAAACTGGGCATGGGCGCAACACATCACCGGTAGTTCCGGTACCCCGGTACTTGAACCCAAGACCTCGGGAAACAGAGTTCGCGCTGTTCGAACTTTTTAGCTATTAAAAAATCCATCATGGCGAAGAGCCCGACTGCAGAGAACAATTTATAAAGGTGGTTCGTGAGGAAACGAACCACAGCGACAGAGGAAAAAGTAAAGGTTTGAAGATTCAATTTCAAAACATATTTTTAATCAATTAACTGGAAGTCTATGTTATTATCTCAACTTTTCCGAATAAGAATTACGGCAATTTCATTAGTACTAATGTTTGGTTGCAATAAGCCCAAACCAGAACCCATTGATAATCCCGTTAAAGATGAATCGGCCAATTATACAGTTACCACTTTTGCAGGAACGGGAATTAATGGGATCGATCCTGCCACTGGTAACCCGGGTCTTCTTAATAACCCGACCAAAATGGCATTTGATGTACAGGGAAATTTATATGTGGCAGATGCAGACAATGATAAAATTCGTAAAATAACACCATCAGGTACGATGACCACTCTTGCAGGTAATACTATCGGTTATGCAGATGGTGTAGGAACTGCGGCTTTATTTAATAAACCCACGGCTCTCTGCATCGATGGCCAGGGAAACCTGTACGTCGCTGAATCAGGTAATTTGCGTATCCGTAAAATCACACCATCCGGCACTGTAAGTACAATAGTTGGAAATGGAGTTGCCGGTTTAGGTGATGGAACTGGTACAGCTGCACAGATCAATACTCCAGGTGGAATGTGCATGGATGGACAGGGTAATATTTTTTTTACACAAATTAATTTTCATGGCATACGCAAAATTTCACCGACTGGTGTTGTTAGCACATTCGTCGGTAGTACTACCCCGGGGTTTGTTGACGGAACCGGAAGCGCAGCAAAATTCAATGAGCCTTATTCGCTTTCAATAGATGCCCAGGGAAATATTTATGCTTCAGATTTCAAAAATGCCCGCATCCGTAAGATAACCCCGGGTGGTGTTGTTACTACAGTGGTTCAAAGATCAAATGAAAATGAGATGCATAATATTGCGATGGATGCTAATGGAAATTTTTATATAAACCAGGGAGATATTATCAAATCGGAATTTGTTAAAGTAACCCCTGCCGGGGCAATAACAAAAATTGCAGGCGGGGAAGTTGGCTATGTAAATGGAACCGGGAGCGTTTCAAGATTCGGTTATATAACGGGTATGATCGTAAGTGCAAACGGCGATCTCTATGTGGCTGAGCTTTTCAATGATACTATCCGGAAAATCAAGAAAAATTAAAAGCTGAGATTGGATTTCAATTTGTAGTCATTGGTGAGGATTTTTTTTCATGTTCAGTAGTTTTTGATTGATGAAATAGAATGCGTGCCGCAATTCTGCGGCTAACTACTAACCGTGAGCCTTATTGTGGTACCGTTATGAAAGGAAGATGTTTTACGTTTTTAGTAGAACAAAGCGTGGAGTAAATGTTTGATTGGTCATAGTGGTAGGGATTAGGTTAATGACTTGAAAGTTGAAAGGGATACTGAAATATTAATGGAAAAATATTAAATCACTGCCCGGAGATTTGAATGGATAATCGATGCAATTAGTTTTTGAGATACCTGTCTATTTTTTCTTCGATCGCTTCAACTTCATTAAGATTTGTAAAACTCCCTGATCTAAAAATATGAAAAATTATAAACCAGTTTTTTTGATATTGATCGCCGTATCAATCATTTCAAATTGTACAACTAAACAAAGTACAGCTACCGCGGACAAAAAAATAGAAATGATTTTACCACAACCCTATGCTACGCCAGATACTATTAAAGAATGTAAAGTAATTGGCTGGCCGGAGGATAAAATACCCATGGCACCAGAAGAGTTTATTGTAACTAAATTCGCAAGTGGGTTAAATAATCCAAGATGGATCTATGTATTACCCAATAATGACATCCTTATTTCTGAAGCAAAAACCAAAAAAGAAGAAAGTGCAAACGACATTATTCTTTTTCGGGATGAAAACGGAGATGGAAACCCGGAGATAAGAAAGATATTTTTGAAGAATCTAAATCAGCCATTAGGAATGTTACTTTTAAACAATTGGCTCTACGTTGGAAACACTGATGGGATCTATCGGTATTCATATATACCCGGTCAATTACAAATAAATGACACAGGGGAAAAAATAATGGATTTGCCTGCGGGCGGATACAATAACCATTGGACAAGGAATATTATCTCTAATATCGATAGCTCAAAATTGTATGTATCTGTAGGCTCTGGCTCAAACGTTGGAGAAAACGGGCTGGAAAATGAGATAGGAAGAGCTGTAATTCTTGAGATCAATCCTGACGGATCTGGGGAAAGGATTTTTGCCAGTGGAATACGAAACCCTGTCGGGTTGGCGATTGAGCCGGTTTCAGGAAAGCTATGGACAACTGTAAATGAACGTGACAACTTGGGAGATGACCTTGTTCCGGATTATTTTACTTCGGTTAAAGAAGGAAGCTTCTATGGTTGGCCGTATGCTTATTGGGGTGCTAATGAAGACCCACGGTTAAAAGGGCAACATCCCGATCTTGTTGCGAAAACAATAGTCCCGGATGTTGATCTTGGTGCTCACACTGCTTCACTTGGGTTGGCGTTTTATACAAATAAACAATTTTCAAAAAAATATCATGGGGGTGCTTTTATAAGTCAGCATGGCTCCTGGAACCGTTCAAGGTTTGCCGGTTATAAAGTAGTGTTTGTACCCTTCGAAAAAGGCATTCCTGGAAAACCGGAAGATTTCCTGACAGGGTTTATTAAGGACGACAATAAGAACCTCGTTTTTGGACGACCAGTTGGCATTGCAATTCTAAAAGACGGTTCAATGCTTGTAGCAGATGATGAAGGAAATACTATCTGGAGAGTAAGCGCAAAAATCAAATAGAATCATGAAAAAAATCGCAGAAATTAGTTTTATTTGAATTATATCATCCTATTTTCCGTATACCCGATTTTTTCTATTTCGACCTTGACAACATCACCGGGCTTTAACCATTTTTTCTCTTCCATACCCATTATCACCCCTTCAGGCGTTCCGGTCAGGATCAGATCACCAGGCTCAAGTGTCATATGCATCGACAAAAACTCAATGATCTCTGCAACAGAAAATATCATATCTCCGGTATTTGAGTTTTGACGTAATTCTTTGTTTAAGGTGCAGGTAAGTTGTAAATTCTGCGGATCAGCAATTTCATCTGCGGTGACTAAATATTTTCCTAATGGCAAAAAATGATCAAGGCTTTTCCCAAGCAACCATTGGGATGTCCTAAACTGTAGATCCCTGCAGGATAGATCATTTGCCACACAATAACCAAGAACATAATTTAAAGCATCGTCTTTCGAAACATTTTTACTTTTTTTTCCAATAATAACACCCAACTCTACTTCATAGTCAAATTGTTCCCCTACCGGTCCGAGGGAAATATCATTTCCATGATCTGTAAGAGTATTATTATATTTTGTAAATGTGACAGGGACGGAAGGTATTGTCATTCCACTTTCAACGGCATGTTTACGATAGTTAAGCCCAATACAAATAATTTTTGAAGGATTGGGGGCACAAGGTCCGATAACCAGGCTTTCCTCAGCTATTAATTCATACTGATCTGAAGATTCTTGTTCTTTCTTTAGTTCTTCCATATCCTTCCTGGTCAACGGGACGGAATATTTTTTTTCTCCTGAAGATTGTACGAACTGGTTGATAGCGATCACGCCTTTAGGAGTAGAGATCCCGGGCAATAAATTATCGCCCTGTCTGTAGTAAAGAATTTTCATTTTTATTTAGAGAGTGGTATGAGTAACCTTATTAGGTGAGTTTTAATAAGTAGCCCGGCCACCCGATAAATCAAAAGTGAATCCGGTAGTAAAGCTATTTTCCTTTGAAACAATATATGCAACCATGTTGGCGGCTTCATCCAATGTTCCGCATCTTTTCATTGGTATCTTATCAGTCATATATTTTATTTGCGTTTCCGGGAGGGCATCCACCATAGGCGTTCTTACTACAGCAGGTGCAAGCGCATTAATGGTGATTCCGGTATCAGCATATTCTTTCCCCTGTACTTTAGTCATCCCAATAACGGCCGCTTTAGAAGATGAATACGCAAGCATACCTGCATTACCTTCCTTTCCGGCAATAGAAGCAATATGCAATATCCGGCCATAATTTTGTTTTACCATATGAGGAAGAATAGCTTTTGTCAGGTAAAAACTACTCATAAAATTCACTTCAAATACTTTGTGTAAATTTTCATCATTAACTTTATGACTTAGTAAATTGGTTTCACCAGTTATACCGGCGCTATTCACTAATATATCTATTCGGCCAAACTCATCAACGATCTTATTAATAGCCTCGTTTACCAATTCCTGTTTGGTTATGTCAAAAGGGAAAAGCCTGCTCTTAACTTTATCTTTTGCAAATTGAGTATTCAAGCCATCCCCATTAATATCGAGTAAGGCAACAGTTGCTCCTTCCATTAGAAGTTTCTTGGCAATTGCCAATCCCAACCCTGAAGCAGCACCGGTCACAACGGCTACCTGTCCATCAAATTTTAAGTATTTACCAGATGCTTCTAATGGAGCATCTTCGATCATGTTATTATTCCCATGACTCTCCTGTGTTACTTTATTTTTTTCCTGGCCATTCGGTTTAATGTCAACAGGAACCAATTTCTCTTTCATAAATTAGCTTTAGAGTGAATTATATTTATTATAAACTTCCCGGAGGCTTTTTCCTTCCAATAGCTCCTTTCGGGATAAATTTTCCTTATGAACTTTTTCCTGTGCTTTCTCAAATACACCAACCTCAACAGTTTTAGGAATAACAACAATTCCATCGAAATCGGCATAGATAATATCTCCGGGATTTACAAGTACCTCACCACAACGAACCGGCACATCATATGCTGTTACAATTGCTCTTCCTTTTGAATCCAGTGGACGTATTCCACTGTAATAAACCGGGAAACCCATTTCAATTATTTTCACGCAATCCCTCACCTGGCTATCGCAGACACAGCCTGTCACTCCGTTTCTTTTAGCAACGGTTGACATAAGTTCGCCCCAGGGCGCATTGGTACCAGCATGATCTGTTGAGTGAATTACAACATCACCCTCTTTCAAAGAATCCATTGCTTCTATTTCCAATCCGTACGGATCATCAGCTATGTGATTCGTATCCATCCAACGAAAAGTCCTTGCTCTTCCCAAAAACCCGCAATTGCGTATATCTGGTAAAAGGGGCCGCAAACGATGATGCATAGCCTGGTTAGGATATCCAAGCTCATCAAGAATATCACAAACAGCAGCGACATATAAATGTTTTTTTATAAATCCAAAAAGATGAGCATCTGCTGTAGATGTCTTATTGGACAAAAAAGATGTCGCTGATTTATTTTTCATTAATCATTATTAACAAGATTTATGATCCTTTTATTTAGCTCCTTGATATAAGAAACACTAGAAGCATCTGGCTTATACCTTGCTTTGCGAACATTACTATTGGTTAATACACCCCTTGCCATCAGCAATTCCTTTTCTGCATAATGAAACAGTTCCATATTTTGTAATGAGAAAAATATTTGTGGCATCACTTTTTCAAAAAGATCAAATGCCTTTTCATTTTCACCTGCTGTTCTTAGTGCGAATATTTTTTGTAAAATATCTGAAACTCCAAGACCAGGCATAACACCAACAATTCCAATTGGGATCAATTCAAGCATATACAAGCCTCCCCACCCTTCTAATAATCCAACTTTACCCTCAGTAGCTTTTATAATTGCTTCGAACTTTGGAGCACATAAAGGTTCTTCCAGCTTTAGGTATTTAAAATTTGGATTTTCATTCATCAATTCTTTAATGAATTCAACACTAATAGATGAACCGCCGGGATTAAAGTCTTGTATCAACACGGGTGTTTCAGGTACCGATTTGATAAATTCGGATAGATATTCCTTCAAAGAATTTTCAGGAAGACTAAAAATACGTGGCACTGCCAGTGAAATTATATCTGCACCTACCTTTACATTAGCCTGGGCCAATTTAATAGCAATCTTTAAGGATGGATGATTTGATTGCGCAACGATCTGCATTCTTCCGGCAGAATGGTCCACCGCAATTTTTACAACCTGCAATTTCTCTTCGTCAGATAGTTTATAAAATTCGCTTGCATATGCAGGTAAACATGCTGCACCAACGCCTCCATTAATTGCAAAATCAATTAATCGTCTTAAAGCATCTTCGTCTATTTCTTCCTTTTCTGTAAAAGGTGTTGGAATAATAGGTACTACACCCGATAATTCTTTTTTGTTTTTTAAATCCATTTTTTAAACTGTTTTTAAAACTGGCGGTTTATGTGTCATCCTATAATCGACAATTGTGATAATTAAAGTAGAAACAAAGACCATAACACCACCTACAATAGCAGGTGTGTTCAATTTTTCACCAAGCCATATTGCTGCAACAGGCAAACCGATAAAAGTGATCAGATAATTAGATAAGGCCACCTGTATCGCATCAAGCACTTTTAATGCTTTGAAGAATAAGATCATTGAAAGGAAATTGTGAAAGAAGGTCAATAGGCTCATGCCTATCCAGGTCTGTTGCGTAAATGATGGGATCCTTGCAAAAATATCGGGTTCATAATACAATACTAAAGGCGTAAGCAAGACCACCATAATGACATAGGTATAAAACACAAGCTCCATTTCAGTATATCGTTCAGCAATTTTTTTAATGCCAACGTTATAATAGGCGTTACCAAGTATCGCAATAAATATGAGGAGATTCCCCAGTGCATATTTTGAACCGAAATTCATTTGTTTTATATCTCCTGTTGAACAAAGTATAACGCCAATTATTGCGATAATAAAACTAAGCCAGCGTACCTTGTTCATCTTTTCCTTCAGAATAAAAAAAGCAAACACTGCAGTAATAACAGGTAATGCAAGTGTAAGAATGGCTGCATTACTTGCCAGGGAATATTGTGTGCCCCACGTCATCAATACCTGGGCAGGAAAAACTCCAAGCAATGCAAGCGGCACAAACACAAGAAGGTCTTTAAAAGCTTTTTTTCCTTTCTTGAAATCTTTCCACACAAATGGTATTAAAAGAAGAGTTGCCAAAAACATCGGCCCAAACACGGTGAAATAAGGACCCACCTGTGCCTGTGTAAGTTTAATGCATGTGAACTGAAGTGCCCACATCAGGTTACACACGATCAGTAGTGTCCAGGATATAATTGTTTTTCTCATATGTTGTTACCAAACTCTGTCCGGTTTTATATTTTTCAAGCGCTGAATAGTCAAGTGATATTCCTAAACCTTCCCCAGGTGGAACTAGTGCGGAACCGTTTTCAAATTGAATTGGCTCTTCTATTAGATCATTCTCTCTTACCAATTCTCCAAAAATATCAGACGGTATTGTGCAATTGATACTTGCTGCTGCAATATGCAATCCCATTGTTTCCGAGATGCCAAGATCCACTTCTGAACCACGCCAGCATTGCTTTCCTTCGAGATGAGCTATTTCGGCAAGTAAGAGTGAATTGAATGCCGAGCCATTAAAATTATACCCATCCACTGCATCGGACTTTACAAATGCAATTATATCTTTTATATTTTGTGTATAGGGCAATGAAATATGCCTGTACAACGGTATACCTAAATTTTGTTTTAGAAATTTAAAGCCTTCCACATCTTCATGCCGGATCGGATCTTCCAATCCAAGCATAATATTCTTATCGACGCCCTCCATTAAACGAAGTGTTGTCTCCACATTGATCCATCGTTGGTTTGGATCAAGAATTATTTTTATTCCATCACCACACTTCTTTTTGATCTCATCTGTCCATAAGCGAACCGGATCTTCATCAGAGCATTTGAATTTAAAAGCCTTGTGACCTTTTTTCATTGCTTCATATGCTTTCTGTGCAGCATCTTCGGGTGTCCTTCGGCCTGTCCATCCCAAACAATCAATCCTATCCCTGTAGGCGCCACCCAATATCTGGCAGACGGGAGCATGTAAAATTTTACCCAGCACATCTAATATAGCGGTTTCAAAAGCTTCATAAATTCTTTGGTCATTAACCGGAAGCCTTCTCCAGTTGATCTTCAGAATATCTAAACCAATAAAGGTTTTTATAGCTTCTTCTATTAACTCCTTCGAAGCGCTTCTATATGTTTCACCTATACCGATCAAACCATTTTTCAATTCTATTTCAATGATCCACTTTGACTGCATAGCAAATTCTGTCCAACTTGCCCCGGTTAAAAATTTTTTGGCAAATGCCTCATCTTTATCCAGCACCGAATCAGAATTTAGACTGTCCGGTTTCGAAGGCACAATTACTTCAGTTGCTTTAATTGATTCGATGATAGTTCTCATTTCTTTTTTACCTCCTCCCCATTTTGAAGATATTTTTCGGAAAGTTTTCTTATATCATAAGTGAATTCAACAAATAGTTTTTCCCATTTCTCAGCAGCCTCTTTTGAATATGGATAAAACCCATTCGCATTACTGACTCCCTTTGCGCCAGATGCTACCAGGTCTTCGATAAAAGCGGGAGGCTTGGTTGAATTATCAAGTTCCGGAAACAAATCTTTCATTACGGTTAAATATGCGGGTATCCCGGTGAGATCCATAAATCTGAAGATCCCTGCAAATGTTATCCAGTAACCCATATCATTCCTGCATGCACGATCTATATCTTCAATCGTTGCATATCCATTCTCAACTAAATGGATACCTTCCCTCATCATTGCATACATAAGCCTATTGGTTATGAATCCCCTGATGTCTTTTTTTACTAATGAAGGTTCTTTACCCCATTCTTCTGCAAGCGTCACTATTTTTTCTGCATACCTAACATCCGATTGGTCTCCGCATATCACTTCCAAAAATCTTAAAACATGTGCAGGCTCTCCCCAATGTATTCCAAGCAATCGTTCGGGATGTCTTAAACCACTTTGTAAAATAGTAACCGGGATTGCGGAAGTGTTACTACCAATGATAGCAGTTGAAGACAACACTTTTTCCAGTCGCTGAAATACTTCTTTTTTGTCATCCAGATTTTCAACTATGGATTCAATGACTACTTCATGCTCTGCAAACGAAGAATAATCATCCGTGATAAAAAGTCTTTGTATAATTTTATTGGGATCATCCTTTAAGACCCCTTCTTCCTGCAGTTGCTTTAAAAAATTGAATATTCTTTTTCTTACCTCATCAGACTTTTCAATATGCCTTGTCAAAGCAGTAACCTTATGCCCTGCTGCCAGAATGCAGGTAGCAATACTGCTTCCCATTAACCCGAGACCGACAACACCAATTTTTATTTTATCACTCATAGATCATTCTGCTTTTTTAAATATTCACAGTACCTTTAATTTAGCAACAGCATCTATCTCTATTTTTATCCCATCTGAAAGAACAGATTGAACCGTTGTTCTTGCGGGTTTAATACCGGTAAAGAAAGAGGCATAAACAGCATTATATTTCTCAAAATCGTTTATATCACTTAAATGAACTGTACATTTTACAATATCATCGATACTTCCACCTGCTGCTTCTATGATCTTCTTTACATGTGATAAAGTAAGCACGGTTTCTTCTTCGATTGTTCCGTGTATCACTTCACCAGTAGATAAATTCAAAGGCCCTTGCCCACTAACGTATAACCATCCATCGATCAAGATACCCGCAGAGTAGGCTCCTGTACTTACAGATTTATCAGGATGTTTAATTTCAATTTTGCTCATATTTTATTTTGCCAGGCTTTCCAAAAATGGCCAGCTTTTAAAAGAAGTTATAAACTCTACTAAAGATCCAACAGCATGATCAATTAAATACTTCCCTTTTTCAGCAGTTGCTAATTGTGGTTCTCCACTGCTGCCATTACTGGAAATAAATTCTGTTCGTTTAACCATTGTAACACCTTTGTAAGGTTCGTCATCTTCCCAGGGTATATAACCATTGCTATCTGGTCTTTTAGCACGTTGAATCTGATCCTGGAAAACCTTTTCAGGGAACAGATGCAACATCATACTTGTTTCGTACTCGCAGGCATGACTTAAAGCAGGGCTCTGCATAGGTGGCTGGCCTGCAAATACTTTTCCACCCAACTCCCAATAGGTTACTAATGCAATATTTGGTTTGTGACTTACATCATACTTATTACTCAGTACCGCCAAGGCTTGCCTTACGGGAGTTATATTTCCTCCGTGACCATTTAACAGCACAATACGACGAAAACCAAATTTGAGAATTGATTCAACCACCTCAACAACAAACTGGGTATAAGTGGTACTGGAAACACTCAGCGTCCCAAAATTTAAATGATGGTGACTTGAACCAAATGGCAGGGTTGGGCATAAAACAATATCATCCGGCATTTTTTGCTCTGTATTCAAAGCAACCCTGGATACTATATCTGTATCGGTAGAAACAGCAAGATGAGGTCCATGTTGCTCTATAGCACCCAATGGAAACAAAATAACCCTATCTCTGAGTTGATTTATGGTCTTATAACTTGCGTTTGAAACTAACATATCCAGGTGATTATAATGTTGATAAAATTAAAAATTATGCCCCTTGAATTATTCTATTTATTGATTGATTATGTATACTTTATTAACACTCCTATACGATAGGATAAAGTTGCTCCTATTTCATAAAACAACACTTATTGTTCTCTGAATTAATCCATCTCAATAAATATAGGCAGAAGGCGAAAATTATATAACTTATACTTTTTAAACACATTAATGTGTAAATTCGTTCTATCTGGTTAATATAATATATGAAGGCTCAACTGCATAAATTACCAATTTCATCCGATGCTTCTTTTTTATTTAAAACCCTGGAGTGCGATTATTTTGCTAACCCGTGGCATTTTCATAAAGAGTATGAATTGGTATTAATAGACAAAAGCAAAGGGACCCGGTTTATTGGCGACCACGTAAGCCATTTTACAGAAGGTGACCTCTGTCTTATAGGTTCAAACATCCCGCATTTATTCAGGAACAATGAAGAATACTATGCAAAAAATAGTAAGTTAAAGGCAAGATCTGTTTTTATTCATTTTAGAAAAGATTTTTTAGGCAATCATTTTTTTGACACGCCTGAAATGAAATTGGCCAATAAATTTTTGGAAAACCCTTCTTTGGCAGTCGATATCCGTGGAAAAACGAAAAAGTACATAATAAATAAGCTGTATGCTATGAATGATGAAAAGCCGCCGCAACGGCTTTTGAGTCTTTTGGAAATTCTTGTAAGATTATCATTAAGCACTGAGTTGAAACCTCTCTTATCTCCTGGCTTTTCTGCTAATACCAGCGGGGACTCAGACAAGATCAATCATGTATTCCAGTTCATCATGAGAAATTATACAGAAGAAATTTATGTCCAGGAGATCGCATCGAAATTAAACATGAGTGTCCCTTCCTTTTCAAGATATTTCAAACATCATACCCGTAAAACCTTTTCGGATTATGTAACAGAGATCAGGATAGGTCATGCATGCAGGATGTTGACGGAAGACAATTACAGCATTTCTGAAATCAGTTTCCAAAGCGGGTTTGACAATCTTTCTAACTTCTACCGGCATTTTAAAAAAGTCGTCGGTGTTATTCCAAAAGAATATAAAAACAGGTTTTTAAAACCCACAACATAATAACTGGATTTTGTAAAATCAAAGATCCCTTGCATATGGAACCTATATTATCAAAAATACCATTCTCATCAGACTCCTGTTTTTTATATAAAAAATTTGAATGCGATTATTTTAATGACCCCTGGCATTTTCATAAAGAATATGAACTGGTAATGATAAATAAAAGCAGCGGAACAAAATTTATTGGTGATAATGTATCCCATTTTGAGGAGGGAGATATTACCTTAATTGGTTCAAATATCCCGCATCTATTAAGGAATAGTGAAGAGTTTCGTATAAAAGACAAGAAACCGGGAGGAGCTGGTACGATCTATATTCATTTTACAAAAGATTTTCTGGGCAGCCATTTTTTTGATATCCCTGAAATGAAGTTAGTTCACAGGCTGCTGGAAAGATCCTCTTTGGCATTGGAATTATTTGGGAAAACTAAAAAGTATACAGTGAGTAAGCTACATGATATGCACAATGAGAATCCAACTGAGAGGCTTTTAAGTCTGCTTGAGATTCTTATTAGAATATCCCAAAGTCGGGAATTGAAACCTTTGCTGTCAACCGGGTACCTCGCAAATAACAGTGGCGATACAGCTAAGATCAACAATGTGTTTGAATTTATTATGAAAAATTATACGAATGAAATTTATGTCCAGGAAATTGCAACAAAGCTCAATATGAGTGTTGCATCTTTCTCACGATATTTCAAACATCATACCCGCAAAACATTTTCAGATTATGTGACAGAAATACGAATTGGTCATGCGTGCAGGTTGTTAATGGAAAACAACTATAGTATTTCTGAGATCAGCTATAAGAGTGGGTTTGATAACCTTTCAAACTTTTACAGGCATTTTAGAAAGATCACGGGAATTATTCCCAAAGAATACAGGATCAGGTTTTTGAAAATTACAGTTTAACTCCAACTATAAAAATCTATTTAACTCATTCCAAATCATTTCCCCTGCTGAACTTCTTTAAAGACCCGAACTATCTCCTCATGAGTTTTTAGTGCATTGGCAGGCAAGGGAAAGTTTCCAAATACTAAAAGGTCTTTATTCTTTTGGATAGTGATCTTACTCTCATCGATCTTTCCATCTTTTCCTGTGATCGCACTTAAATCCAGCCCAAAGTTTTTTGCAAAGAATTTGTACATAGGTGTTCGCTTGGTAATGCCATAGTCATGCTTGTCATTTTGCAGATAAACGCTTCCGACATTTGTCTCTTTACCATAAAAACCATACACTTTTTGCAGATAAGGATAATCTGTTCCCGGAACTGATTTTGTCCAATCATCACCATCAGAGATCACGAGCAGGGGTCGCGGAGCTATCATAGCGGCAATTTCTGCGTTGTTTGTTTTATGCCCCTTGCATTCATCATGAATGGGCAATCCACTTTCGCATGGACAACCACCGAAGAAACTTGAAGAAACCATCACTACTGGTACGCTTGCTGTTATCCTGTCATCTAATGCAGCAACAAGAATTGTTTGAGTTCCCCCTCCCGATGCGCCTGTAACACCTACTCTCGTTTTATCAGCTCCGGATAATGATAAAAGAAGATCTAATGCTCTTATGCTGTTCCATGTTTGTATTGATGCGGCAAAACCGGTTTCATGTGCTAATGGATCACCGGTCATTAAAACAGATTCCCCCCAGGAATACATATCATAGTTAAAAGCAATAGCACCCATTCTTGCCAGGCCTGCGCATCGATATTGCATGTCCGCCCTGTATCTCCCGCTATCTATTGCTATTGATGGATCCTGTTCGTTGTAAAAATGTCCGTGCGGGTTAATGATAACAGGAAAAGGACCTTTCCCTTTTGTTGGCTTGTATAATGTTCCGGTAACAAAATATCCGGGGATACTTTCAAAGGCAACATCTTCTACAGTATAACCATCCATCACAACCTTATTTCTGAAAATCGGGTTTAATGGTGTTCTTTGAGCATTCTTTGTTATTCCTAATGCGTTTGAAATGCATTCCCGTAACTCTTTTTTTCTTTTGTCGAATGCACTTGCATTTGAATAAGCTGCTAACAATTCGTCCAGGTGTTTTTTACCTTCAGCTTCCGTCCGCCTGTAATAATCATATTGTGTTATTTCATAAGTGTTTTTTTCTACTTCACGATATATAAGATCCAAAGGTCTTAATATATTGTCAAGAGTAGTTTTTATATCTGAAGTAAATCGCCAGGTAGCATAACTTACATTTAATCCCTTGACTGTCCTGTCATCATATTTTAATTTGACATTATATTTTTTTTCAACAGAAACCAATACTTCTGATAGCGATTTTTTATAAACTTCTTCCGTGCGTTGTGCATTGCCAATACAAAAAGAAGCGAGAGCGAAAATCAAGCATATACTTCTGGATAATCTTCTCATGTTATTTAATTTTTTTAAAGTTTTAGGTTTGCTTAATTATCAGTTCTCAAAATGTCAGCGTACAAATTCATATGAAACTCAGGATCTCCACGGTCCTGTAATAGCCAGTGTAAGTCCTGGTGACTGAATATTTACAAAAAGTGTTTTACCCGAAGGGGAAAAAACAGGTCCCGCAAATTCGGACTCACGAAAACCAATGTTTTTTGCAATTACGTAAGCATCACCTCCAGGTGTGATACCAATGATCCTCGCATCAACACTGTCTTCGCAAATGATAACATCTCCCCATGGAGCTACAGTGATGTTATCACAATAGCGAAAGGTATCTGCACTCTTTGATTCACTAAATAACTCGAGCTTTCCCGGAGCATCTTTTTCCTGTGGCTGACCTTCGTATTTACTGGGAATATATCTGAACACTTGTCCATTACCGGTTCTTCCTCCGGAACTTGCTGTGAAGAAAAATTCATCTTTGCCTTTACTCATACCTTCTCCTGATGAAAAAATTGCAGCACCCATTTTATGACCCCTGAGCCGCAAATCCGCATCCAGTGATTCTACATTATCCAAATCGATCCATGATACCTTGAACTGTTTTTTTTCGGGGAAATAGTCTGAATTCTGACCTTCCCGATTACGTGTATCAGCACTTTTCCATTCATTGATCACAAGGCATTGCAATTTACCCCCCTTATGAAGTGATCCAACCGCACCAGTAGCATTTGGCAGATACCGATATAATAATCCATTCCCTTCATCCTCCGTTTGATAAACTATCCCGGTAGCGTCATGAACAGCAACAGATTCATGAACAAATTTGCCCATTGCATGAATGGGAACAGGATCTGCAATACCTATTTTATCAGTAGCAGGAACTTCAAAGTTATAGCCATGATCCTTCTCAAGAGCACCATTCTCATCACCCTTTCTAAATTCTGTTTCTTCACAGGTAATCCAACTGTTCCAGGGTGTTTTTCCTCCTGAACAATTCCTCACGGTTCCAACCAGGCTGAGGTATTCTGTTTCAATTTTCTGTGTTTGTTCATCATAGATCAAAGTAGTTGTTCCACCGACACAAATTCTATCGCCGCCTCCTGCGAAATCATAAAATTTGTCTTTCCCGATCTTATCAATTAGCGTTTTATCACTTTTAAAAAAACATTCATCATAAGAGCCGGGTGAAAGTTCATGGTTTCGTATAAGCAATACTTTCCCATCTTTCCATGCAAACATTCCCATGCCATCGTGACTGCCAGGTGAGAAAAGGCCATCACTCATTTTATCACCCGTCCGGGATATAATCTTAGCTGAAAATCCTTTGGGTAAACTTAGTAGCTCACCCTCACGAAAAGATACCGGGCCAAATCCAATCCCTTGCTTTGTATTCACTTTGCATCCGGACAAAGCACACTGATTCAATCCTAAAAATCCAAGACTTACAATACTTGTTTTTCGTATAAATTCTCTCCTCGAATTATTCATGCGTATCTTGTTTTCTTTTTAATTTAAATGAAATTTGATTTAATAAACCGCATAGCCTACCAAATTTATCCGATTAGTGTCGGGGAAATATCAAGTAATCTGTTAAAGATGTATACTTTTTTAACACCCGTAAAATTGATTTTACTTTTTGTTTTATTCATTTAACCTCTTAAATATTTTTTCTAACTCGTATGCCATAACATTGTCAGTATAGATTTATTCTCATCATTTGATCTTATTAAGGAGCTTATACATTTCTGCAAGCATCAACAGCATTGACCCGCTTCCATGCCTGTCTTTCTGATCATCTACTTCAACGGGTCTTGAATTATAATAGTTAAGGTCACTGCCAATTGAAGTACTGGCAGAAACTTTTAGTATATCACCATTAGCGGAAATTCTCGAAGTATCAATAAGAGCATGAAATGATCTTATCACAATTGGGATATATGAATTATCTAACCACTCTTTATTGATACCCCTTGCTATTGCATAAGTAAATTGTGCACTGCAGGAAGTTTCAGTTCCCCATGATAATTCTGGATGATCCAATACCTGGTTCCATAATCCTGAAGAAGATTGAAGTTTGACCAATCCATCAATTTGTTTTTTACAGATATCCAATACCTTTTTATATTTCGGATGATCTTTGGGTAAAACCGAAAGCACTTCTGCAATAGCAACTGTTACCCATCCATTGGCTCTTCCCCATTTGCAGCAACTATGCTCTTTTTCATCCGGCCCGTTTATATATGCATGGAACCAAACACCATCTTTGTCTTGCAAATAAGAAGCATAATTTATTATTTGGAGCGCAGCATCATCTAATGCAGCAGGATCTTTTTTGTATTCACTCCATCTCACCAAAAATGGAAGACTCATATATAGATCATCCGCCCAGATAGTTGAACCATCTGGTGAATCAGGTCTCCAGAAAGTTCTGTCAGGCAGGCGATCTTGCTTTTTTGTGATAAGATATCCGATCGTGTCAATAAGCTGATATAAGTTAAAAGAAATTTTTGCGTTATAGCGAAGTCTTGATTCAAGGATCGCTGCACCCATTGCACCATAATCATCCAACATTCCGGAACCTGCTATTTTGAATCTTAATAATTTTTCGATGTCAGCCAGATCATGAATTTTACCGAAAGCTGATAGCTGCCAACTCATCCAAAAAAAAGCATCTGCAGAAATATTATTATTATCGCTGATATATTTTAATACATTTTTATCGTGAGTAATGTCAGAACCGCGCAGCATACCCAATTGAACAACACCAACCGGGTACGACCAATACATAGTTTTTGGTAAAGTTGCATGCTCTACATCCAGCCAGGTGCCTTTGCTATAACTGCCTTTAATTAAAGGATTGTTTGGAAACTGGCGATCAGTGATCAGCCTTATCAGGTCAGGCACCGAACGTTGTTGTGAATAAGAAAAAAAAATTAAGCAAATTAACAATGAAAAAAGAAGTACTTTCTTTAATGTATTTCTTTGATATATGCATTTAATTTTTTTCATCTTTTTGCACCTCAGAAATTTCAGTATAAATTAAATTTATTACTGCTGATCCTACTTGCTTACCGACAACACAAAAACATTGGTTTCATGAGGTTTTAAGCTGGAAGAGATTGATGCTAAATTCTTACCTGCAGGAGCATGTTTCCAAACATCATATGCATCATAACGAATTGTTGAGTCAAGTTCTATTTCCTTCCATGCAGCAGTAAGTGTTTTGGCCGTTGAATTGCGATTAAATAATGCGATCGCAAACCTGTCACCGCTAAGTGGCTTCTTCCAAACTTCGAGACCATCTTTTCTCATAACTCTAAATCCTTGTTTACCCAAAGTATCCTGGTCTATGGCGATGATTTCTTTATTTAAAAGAATGGTCTTAGTTACTTCATTCATATTCCGAATATCGCAGCCCATCATTAATGGCGCAGAGAACATACACCACATACTCATTTGTGTGCGGTATTCAATATCATTACAACCTCCACCTTTAATAAACCCGGTATTATTTAATCCAACAACCAACATATCGGGATCATTCCATCCTCCAGGCCCTGCAAACCTTCCCAGGTCAGACATTACATCTATTGAAGTAAGAATTCCTATCGGGCTTGTTTCATTCCTCGGCATATCCCAAAAGTCATGTATATCATAAGAAGTGCGCCACATTTGACCACCAACTTCCCTGCCCCAAAGCCATGGTGAACGCGGGCCCCACTCGCAAATGCTGAATAAGATCGGACGTCCTGTTGCTTTTAGCGCATCACCCATTGCCTTGTACCTTTTAATTGCCATTTTATAATCATTGTTCCATGATACATAATCGGGACAAAAACAATAATCATATTTAAGAAAGTCGATCCCCCACTCTGCAAACTGTTTTGCATCTTTTTCTTCATAACCATAGCTACCCGGCATTTCACCACAGGTCTTCGTTCCAGCATCTGAGTAGATACCCAACTTAAGTCCTTTGCTGTGTACATAATCAGCAAGTGCCTTAATACCTGATGGAAATCTTTTGGGATCGGGATACAACAAACCTGATACAGAATCTCTTCCCCCATGCCAGTAGTCATCCATAACGATATAAGTAAACCCGGCATCTTTCAATCCTGTGCTTACAAATGAATCAGCAGTTTCCCGGATCACCTGTTCACTCACATTTTGTCCAAATGGGTTCCAGCTATTCCAACCCATTGGTGGAGTCCTGGCAAGATTTGACAATACAGCGCTGTCAACTGTTTTAGCACCCGCTTCGGTATTACTTGTTCCGGTGTTACCTTTTCCATTACATCCCTGGATCAAAAAGGTACCAACTATGATCGCAATAAGAATAATACTAGCTTTAAATTTTTGCATATAGTTTTTCTGAATTTTTATACTTTAATAAATGTCTTCTTTTTATACATCCAATAGAGAATTAACCAGATCACTAAAAGTCCTGCAAGCTCTTGTACAAATTCATTCCAGGGTCCCAGCCACTTTGTGAGTCCTCCTACAAATACATTTCCTATAAGCGTAAAGTGAAACAAATGTGTGGCAACATAAACAGCGATAGCATTCATTCCAATTACAACAAAAGGGAAAGCCCATTTTTTATATCCCCAAACATCAATCACTAAATAGAACACAGCTAATAATAAACAACTCCAGCCTCCTGCATAAAGAACAAGTGAGCTTGTCCATAAATGATGAATGATCGGAAACCATATTCCCCATATTTTACCAACCACTAAACATCCGATCCCCAATAGTGCTAATTGACCCGCTTTCTTTTTTTCAGGTTGAGAAGAAAGTAAAATTCTTCCTGCGAAAACACCAAGCATAACAGAACATACAAATGTCATATTTGTTAAAATGTATGTCCAGCCTTGCCCTTCCTGGAAATGACCCAATACAAGATTATCAACATACAAGGGCAAGTTTACAGTTGGTTCAAACATCCCTGCCGGATATCCGGGCACAGGTATTAATGCAATAACAGCCCAATAGGCCAATAATAAAGTTAACGTGACACCGATCTGCCATTTTATATTTAATTCCAGGATCAGAATTGAACTGATAAGATAGCCAAAGGCGATAGCATGAAGAGTATCTGTCCAGAGATGAACTGTATTTATATCGAGGTCGAGTAATTTACCCGAAGCAATGAGACCAAGTATATAAAGTATTAGAACTCTTTTTAAGACATGTAAATAGATCTTTTTCTTGCTATTACCTTTTTCAAGACGGTTTTTAAAAGCAACAGGCATTACAACACCGACTATGAACATAAAGAGAGGCATGATGATATCGTAAAAATGAAATTGCCCCCACTGATGATCGAAGTGTTCAGCCAGTGTATTAAAAAAGGGAGTGGGATAAGCTTTTGCAAGAGCAATGATCACATCTCCGCCTCCAATGATCCACAACATATCAAACCCTCTCAATGCATCAACACACATTAATCTTTTATTGCCAGCAACTGAACTGATCCTGGTATCCGTCATGTCTTACAAGTAAAAAATTAAAGGTGAGTTATTTTATTGCATCAATCATGATAAGATCATATTCCTTAAGCATATGCTTGTAAGGTGCTTTGTAGGTAACTGTTTCTTCCAGTTTTTTATTCTTTTTATTATCCCAGATGACTACATGAATTTTTGATCCATCAGCAAGTCCGGGAATCGTCATCTCTAATTCTGTAGTTTCAATAGCTAGCAGTGCTGTTACATTTTTTCCTACAATACCCCAAACATTTGATGATGGAAGTATTCCGCCACCAGAAAGAAGATCAGAGATCGGATAAGCAACTTCCCAATTTAAAGAAGTTGCAGTTACTAAATATTTATTATTGTTACCAACAATGTATGGACCTCTTCCATAGGTTTTGTTTGGTGCACAGTAAATTTTTCCGCTGATCGCATCTTTAGGAATAACAGTGCCTGCACGCAGGTCCATTCCACGCTGCGCATCGCTGCCGGTAAATCTCAGGTAAACATTTTTGTAATAGCCTGTGTATGGTATTTCTTCCTCTTGGTTTTCTGGAAGCGATGCTTCCGCTGCATTGTCACTTCCCCCGGCGTATTTGAATTTTTTTGTGCCATCAATCCCGCATTTTTCCAATGCGGTCCCCCAGCCCGGGTTGATACCCGGGCCGTTAGGAAAACCGCTGCTTGCTTGTATGAAAACAGGCGCCTTGTTATTGAACAATGCTACTACATCAGAAGGCAGTTCATCGTTTTTTCCGCCGCGTGCATATATCCAATATGCGTCCGCCGGCAGAACTTTATCACTCACAATAATATTGTATCCGGCATTCATTGCACCCGAAGTGATTGCATCACCGGAGTTAAATAATCTGTTCCAGCCTGAATTACCCGTTTCACTACCAGAATAGTTTGTTTCCTTATCCAGCAGAACCACAATATTCATAAGAGGCCTGTCTTTTTCCTGCTTGTCAACATACTGTTTTATCCAATCAAGATTTGATTTTTGATCAAACACACCTCCACCAAAAATGATAAAATTTTCAAGCCTGAATTGCAAAGCTCTTATCATACACAAATAAGGAACAACTGCCGGCGAATAATCAGCCGCTATACCCCAGTTTCGGTTTATAGGAGAAATAAGTGAAGTAGGCTTACCCCAATATTTTGCCCATCCATATCCCAGTGAACCATGCTGGGTCAAGGTGGCTATATTAAATATCTTATCTCTTTTAACATAGTAATTATAAATATCGATCGTACCTGTTTCGGGCCATAAGGATGCAAAGTTTCCCTCTCTTAGCAACATAGGATCGGTACCGGAAATATAAGTAACGCCAAGGCTCTTCAGTGTTCTTGCAAGCGAGACAAATACATCTGCTTTTACTTCAAAACATTCTTCAAAAACTGCATCAACCCCCGTGGCAGCAATATCTTCTGCAACAGCTTTTATAGTCTCAGGGGTCCATTGATTTTCTGCCCAGTGATAAGGATTCACACCCTCAATGTTGATCATTACCTTAAGCCCCTTTTTATGTGCAGCCTTAACTATTGAACTGAGTCCGTCTCTTTTAAATACTGCCCAGTCTTGTTTTTCAAGAAAGGGAGATTTAAAATAATAATTCATTTTTGTCCCGGCACGATCGGCTCCCCAAAAAGTGACACCGCGCCATCCTTTAGCATGAGCATTATCAATTTTAGCAGATATTTCGGCATCGGATGGAATGCTTTCCATTCGTGAATGTTCAAACGTTCCTTCTAACCAGTAAAGCGGATCATATTTTTCAGCAACATTTATTTTGGAGACCTTATTTTGAGTTTGGGCATTGGTGATTGCAAAAGGGGTAAGAAAAAAAATAAAGTTGAATAACAAATGGATATTCCTTTTCATAAGCAATTATTCAAATTAGTGATGCATAAATTTATCCTGTTATCAGGGATGAAATATTCGATAATCAATTTAATGTGTATACTTTTTTAACATAGACTATATAAATGATCATGGAGATTATCCATAATCAGAGTTGGTTCAAAAAAATAGTCCAGAACTTTTTATTTACTTCTCGGCTTATAAGGTTCCCGTTTTATTACTTTACTGATGCCAGCAAGCAGGATCGCATTACTTTCCATAAGTGCCGTTTCAACTGCACCATAGTCCTGTTGCAATGCCTGGTAATGGTTTGTGCCATAGAGGTTGACCTCCTTTATCACTTTGCCAAAACGTTTATTCACCCATTCGTAAGCAAAGAATTTAATATTACTTACATCGGCAGAACAGTTAACCGGATCGGCTTCATAACAATAAGCTTTTTGAGGAGCACCTGTCTCGCCTTCCAACGTATCCAGGCTTTTTTCCCCACCGGGATTCCATTCTAAAATATTTACCCCATATTGAATCGGGATAATGTCTTTGTATCCATCTTCATATACTATCTCATACCAACCCAACAGATCAGGGGAATCAAACATGTTGGGGATATTAAAATATGCTTTTTGATTTCCGGCAGGCAATGCAGATGCATGCAAAAAGATAAGACTACTCACATCTTCATTCACAGCAATGTTTTCAATTTTATTGGGAAGAGAATTTTTTTCTTTGCCTTCTGCACCCACAGCTATTACACACCTTGCGGAAGATGATGATCCATTATTCAAATTGAAAACTTTTGTTCCTTCCTTTACTTCACCTGAAGTGATTTTATTCAAATCAACATTAAAAACTTTTGAATCTTTTGATAAATTATATTTTGAGGAAATATCAATCGGTTCAACAACATTTCCATCTTCACTTGGGATCTTTCTACCTTTCAAACTTGCCCGGATAGAAGGTATTAATGCCCATACAACAGGTGGAAGATCGATCTGTTTAATCGTATGCTTTGACCATAACAAATTTGCACAACCAAGAAAATCCAGTATCAGATCTTTGCCATAATTGAAATCGTTTGTCATCGCCCACGAAGAAGGAGCACCGCCAGCAAGTTTGATCTTCTTGATTCGCTGATCCCAGTCGCTGATGTTTGGTGTGAAATTTCCGTAAAGCTGTGTAAATCCAAAATCATTCAATTCTTTTTCTTTTTCCTGATCGATCCAGAACCAATTGAATATTAGAATATCCTTAGGCATCATTTCTTTTACAACTGAGGGAGGCATTGCTCCCGGCGTTTCATATTTAACGCCGGTTGATGAGGTTCTTTTTTGTGTACCTTTTTCACGTACACTTTCAAGCAGGTAATCTCCCCACATGGCTATCTTAATTCCTTTCCTGGCAAAATAATCATGCAACTTTGTTACATCCTGTGCATATAATTTGGAATAATCTTTTCCCCTGCAAAGCGGACAAACACCAATAGGTGCACCCCACCATTCATCATGACCTATATGAACCATCTTCGGTTTTATTACTTCAAGGTATTCGTCATACACGTCAAACATAAGTTTATAACTTGCTGGATTGGATGGACAGTAGGTGTCGGGCCACGTGTCACCGGGATATTCAGCTAACTCAGGATGTTTTGTCAGCAGGTAATAAGCATGTGTAAGTGAAGGAATTTCAGGAATGACCTCCAGAAAATTATCATTTGCAAATTTCACCAGGTCTCTTACTGTAGCTTTTTCTATGATGTATCCATCGCCTGCATCATAATGACTTGAGTTTTTTTCTTCTCCATACAATCCCTGCGATGAGTTGGAACGTGTATACTGCATATATTTTACAAACTCCTGCCATCCCGTGTTTACTTCAGGATGGTTGTCAAGCCGCATACAATTGAATTCAATAATGATCTTATTATATTTATAGAGCGCCATAAAATCGCTCATAAATCTTTTTAAGTAAGCAATGTTATCAGGACCGGGCACATACATTCTTATGGCCCTGAAAGGAAGATTAGGCCAGTCTCTGACTTTAACTCCCTGCACTACTTTGCCATTGCCTGATTGAAGCAATTGACGTAAAGATTGAAACCCGAAGAATGCACCATGATCATCCCAACCAGCGATAACAATTAAATTACTACTTACATGCAGAATGTATCCTTCAGTTCCCGGGCTTTGTTTTGTTAGCGAAATACGATTGTCTGCACAATACTTTTTTATCAATGCATTAGTAAGAGTTCCCATCATTACAACCTTCTTTCCTTTTGGAATTGCGTCAACGCTTTGGATCTTTAATGCAATACCATACTTATTACTCAATTCCTTTACAAGCAAACGTGCAAGAGCAATATCTTTCTCACTCGCATTTTTAGGAGTGGCAATTAAAATTGATTCGTCCAACACAAATGATTCATTGGTAACCTGGAGTTGTTGGGGAATAGGAAATATCAGGGGCTTATCCATCGCCATCATCCTGGTGCAACTCATAAATAAAAATGCTAATAAGAATAGACTAAGCGGGAAACCCTTAATTTTTATTTTCATGATCTTACTTTCTATAATTTATACTTCTGAATACAATGAGCATAATGATCGGTGATATAAACAGATCCTTCATTTCCTATTGTTATTCCCAAGGGGAAATATTTATCATCCTCAAAAATTCCCGAAGCAAGCCATTGTACTTGTGGTGTCCCATTCGAGTTTAGTTTTTGAATTCGAAAGTTATAACGGTCTGTGACAAAGATGTCTCCCCCGGCATTTACAGCCAATCCATGTGGCTCACTGAATTGTCCTCCTTTTGCATCCTTTCCCTCGCCATATTCACCGATACGCTTTACTAAATTTCCATCTTTAGTAAAAACACCAAGACGGTGATTTTGCCGGTCACTTAAGATGACATTCCCGTCTTTTGTTATCGCTATTTCATGTGGCATATATAATTTGATACCGATGCTTTCCGGTGAGCCCCATTTTGAAATGAATTTAAGATCAGAAGAAAATTTCTTTATGCTGTAATTAAATGCATCTATCACATACAGAACATCACTCCCATCAATAGCTATCCCATACGGGTATTTTAATTCTGCATCGCCTGTTCCATAAGAGCCGACTGAAGAAATATAATCACCCTTAGATGAGAATTTCTGAATACGATTATTGTTCATGTCGGATACATATACATCCCCTTTGGAGTCAATTGCAATACCATATGGATAATTAAATTCTCCGGCACCAGTTCCAAATTTCCCCCACATCAACATAAAATTACCATCCGAATCAAATTTTTGAATACGATGATTGTGTTGATCTACTACATAAATATTTGATACTTTGTCTGTAGTTATCATTGTGGGAAATTTAAACTGTCCGGGTTTGTCTCCAAACTCTCCCCACTTTTTTATCATTGCGACATTGGATTGTGCAATTACATCCACCGAACCAAATAAAAACAGCACCGAACCAATAGTTAGAGAAATGAGTTGATACTTTTTCATTTTACTTTTTTGTATTATCTATTACGGTTATAAATTCCTCTACCTTTTCTTTTGGCTGCGTCTCATTCCCGGTGACATAATCTCTTCCAAAACCACCATTCTGACTGATATGTTTATTAAGCGCTGTATATTTTGTATTCAAATATTCTTTTACATCAATATGAACATCCGGTTTTCCTCTTCCATTCTGCTGAGCAGTCTTATCTAATAACCATCCGTTAACTACCATCCATAGTTTACCAACAGGAACATTATTTTCCATCGCCTTCTTAAATGCGAGGTAAATAAGATACCCCGTATTGCCATGATCCATTTTTTCACCACCCATAGTATGTGTGATCACAATTTCCGGTTGATACTTTTTTAATAACTCGTAAACAAAATCAACTTCCGAGTCCATGTAAGTAGCAATAGGAATAAGCGGACGTCCCGGCGGATCGAATGCATCGTATGCCGGCTCACCATAATAAACCATTTTTCTCCCGATAAAGAATGTTGGCTCTTTATAATTCAAAAAGATCGGCGTTGCAGGGTATACGGCTGCTGCTGCTTTTGCTTCCTCTTCACGGATCTGGCTTGTCTCCAATGCGTCGACACTATATTTATGTGGTGAATTGGAAATAGTAAAATTGGGTCCCTCATCATACCAGGGGGTTCTTTCCAAATTACATCCGTCAAGATTGTTGATCGCACAAACATAAATGCCCTCGTAACCCATAGCAACATATTTGGCAAGAGTGCCACCGGCATTCTCATCCACATCATCAGCATGAGCACCAAACACCAGGATGCATTTACGTGGCTTTTCTTTTGTTTGAGCAATTATCTGCGTTGAGTAAAGAACAAAGATGAATACAATCCAGCCCGATCGTGATAAATTAAAGTTCTTCATTTTAGAATTTTTAGTTTCTGTTGTATCACAGAAATATTATTTTGTATTATCGATCACAGTAATGAATTCTTCCACTTCATCATTATAGGTTTTTTTTCTATTGCTAAGAACATAGTCCCTTCCAAATCCCCCATTTTGGCTTACATGTTTATCATAAGCAGCATATTTGGTTTTTAGAAAATCTTTCACGTCGATAAGGACATCTGGTTTTCCTCTATAACTTTCCGAAAGCCATCCCCTTGGCGGCATCCATAATTTACCTACAGGAACTTTTTCTTTCATTACTTTTTTAAATGCCAGGTAGATAAGATAAGCAGCATTTCCATGATCAAGCTTTTCACCACCTAAAGTATGAGTAATTACTATTTCAGGTTGATATTTCCGGAGCAGGTCGCAGACAACATTTACATCCGCAGATACAATAGTTGCAATACTGATCAAACGCCTTCCGGTGGGTGAAAACTGAAGATATTGTTTAGTACCATAATCAATCTGTTTTCGGCCCATCGAAAACCATGGCTCATTAAAATTCAGAAATACCGGCGTTGCCCCAAATACAGCAGCAGCGTGTAAAGCCTCCTCCTCCCGTATTTGGCTTGTTTCAAGTGCATCAACCGGGTATTTATGTGGTGAGTTGGAAATGGTAAAAAGAGGTGCCCCTTTAAAATAAGGTGTCCTTTCCAAACTACATCCTGCAAGATTATTTATTGCCCCAACGTAAATTCCTTCATAGCCCATAGCAATATATTTGGCAAAGGTGCCACCAGCAATTGATTCTACATCATCTGCGTGAGCACCAAATACCAATATACATTTTCGGGGTTTATTATTTTCCTGGGCAGAAATAATACTAAATGAAAGCAGGGTAAAAAGAAACATCAGCCTTTGAGCCATCAGATATTTCTTTTGTTTCATTTGTTAGTTTTGAAATAAGAAGCGATACCAAATTTATCAGTTTGAAAATGCAAAAATGTCTTATAATTTATTTATGATGTATACTTTTTTAACCAGGAGCCCGTATCTTAATTGCCTTTTATGATCGTAAAATAGTCCCAAATGTGACTTCCCTCTTTATTTTTTTCATCACATATAAATTTTACGTCCATTTGATTGCCTTTAACATCAATAACAAGGGATCCTTCAAAATCTGATCCCGGAAATGCGATAGGGAAAATATTGAATGGCTTTGGATAGTGTTTAATTGCGTTTGCAACACCACCTCCTGTACAGGAAATAAATATCGTCCCCTTGTGTGCTTTGCTAACAACCGATTTGCGGTATGGTCCTTCTTTATCAGGCCGGCCGAACCCGGTATCTATTTTATTGGCGCGAGTTATTGTTGATGCTTTGCCAATCAGGTTATCCACCAGATAAGATCGTTCGTAAACATGATTATGGCCCTGCAAAACAAGATCAATTCCGTTATCTTCAAGAACAGTCAACCAATCTTTTCTTCTCTTCTGGGCCGACCCGTTGTCATCTGTAGGGTGATAACCGCCGCTATGAAATGGCTGATGCATACACGCAATCAACCATTTCTGCTTATTGGCAGCGAGGTCTTTTTTCAGCCATGCTAGCTGTGCTTTATATTTCTTACCCTCGTAAATTTCTGTGGACAGAACGACTACATGAATATTTGAATAATCAAATGAGTAGTATTCTTCTGTATGGCTTGCCATACCACCGGCTTCTGCATTTGTCGGAAGAGTAAATGTTCTAAGATAGTTATATAAACTATCGTGATCATCATGGTTACCTACTGTAGTATAAAGCGGTGAATTTTTCAGAACATTTTCCAGTTGACTGAAATAATTATGTTGTATCTGATACAATGCATCATCTTCGGTCTGATCACCCAGTGATAGAATAAAACTTGCATTGTAATCGTTATTATTGAATGATTTCCATTGAGCAACAGTTTCAAGTCTTCTTTCATTATCACGGGAATTAGTTTGACCAAAATCAGAAATCACCCATATTCGTACAGGAATCTCCGTTCCTTTGTCAGGTGGGGTAATGAAATATTGATCTTCGGCCCCTTTCGAAGAACTCTCGACCGAATAATAATATTTTGTATTGGGTATAAGCCCTGTCATCTTTACTTCGTGATATATTCTTTCGTCTTCTGACTCTTTGATACTTTTTGTTAATGCTGAGGCAGAATATCCGTAATATATTTCCCCAATTACTCCAGTACCTGTTTGCCAGCGGATAATCATGCTATTTGGTGTTGCTATCTGGAGATAGGGCTGCCTGGTAACTTGGGAAGATGCACCAAAAGAAAAAAAGACTAAACAAATTATTTTTACGATCAATATCTTATTTCGCATTATTATTTTTTTGAGTTGTATTAATCAGTAAATCCAATATCCTGGTATCTTATATAAGCTTTGCTGATCTTTAATCCTGCATTGGCAGCGCTTATCTCAAACTTCACTTGCAGATCTTTATCATATTGTTTTAACAAAGTAATTGGTGCCCATCCCCAGTCTTTCCAGTTGACCAGGAATTCCTGAGTAATACCATCGTACTTCACAATTACTTTTTGCGGAGTGGTAGATTCATTCAGCATTAATAAACATAACTGCAATGATCCTTTTTTTGTCATCTTCAATGTCACAGGAAAAGGAACGGAAAGATCATGCGCCGTCATATTTTTTACTAAATTTCCTTTTTCTACTTCATATTTAATTGTTGTTTCAAAATCTTCGAACACAGAAGGATCATTAAGTGCTGTAACTGCTTTCTGTTCCAATTGAGAAGGGAGTAACAGGTTGTTCGACATCCGTAAAGCTTTGACCGTATTTTCTTCCGTTTCTACCAGCACATCGCTCACGTCAAAAGACCTGCTTTGAGCTATCGTTATATCCTCCGCATTACGCAAGTGGATCATAGGTGAAGATTTGCTTTTTGTTTCGGCCTTAACAGAAAATAAAGAAACATGCTCTGTACGATCCATTGTAATAGCCGGTCTTTTTTCGCCGTCAGCTGCATACATACTTACATTTTGTAAATAGAGATTCTCAACACTCCTGCAATACAATGCATAAGCAGGCAGGTTCTCAAACATGGATGCAGCAGGATAATCAAATTCCTGGAAAGGCACCTGGTTATAAGCAACAGCTTCTTGCGCTACTGCATTTCTAACTGTATAGTTCGTAACAGTAATATTGCTGATCTTTTTGCTATGTAACCCAATAATGCTGGAAGGCAGTTTGGCATTGACAACAGAAATATTATTTAGCTGGATATCTCTTACCTCATCAATACGGTTTACATATTGCCCCGGTTTATAAGGTCTCAAGCGAATACCTAACCTGATAAAGAAAGGTGTCGCTACATTATCCATTGTGATATTGTCAAATAAAATATTTTGCATCATCCCTCCATCCACTGTCATTAACTCAATACCCGCATGATGATCAATGTCTTTGATAACACAGTTACTTACGGTAATGTTTTTAAACCCGCCATTGGATTCTGTTCCTGTTTTGATGGCAGAGCCGCCAATTTCCCTGAACAGGCAATTAGAAATGCTTATGTCCCGGCACAATGTATCATTTGTTGCTTTCATCACGATGGCATCATCTGTGGTAGAGAACCTGGAATTAGTAACAGTAACTCGTTCACAAGCATCTATATCTAATCCATCCCGGTTTCCTTCCCCCCTGTTCTCGATCACTATGCCATCAATAGTAACATCTTTACAATTCAACAGGTGAAAGGTCCAGTTAGCGGCTTCTAATAACTTGACTCCTTTCACCGTTACATTATTACAACTCACTAACCTTATCATGTAAGGCCTTAAATTCTGTGGCCTTTCCTCCTGGAAATGTTTCAAACCGTTTCCATGAATGACACCTGACCCTGTGATAGCAATATTATTGGCACCTTCGGCAAATATCATAAAGTACTTTGCATAAAGGTCTCTTGTCCTTGAAGGCATTTGTTGTTTTACAACTGCGTAATCTTTATAGTCTGCACTTCCCAATAATGTTGTCCCATGTTGCAAATGCAATTCAACATTATCTTTAAGAAAAAGAGTTCCGATCTTATAAGTTCCTGCAGATACCTCCACTACCCCGCCTTTGTTTTCATAAGCTTTATCAATTGCTTTTTGAATAGCACGGGTGTCCATAGCAATGCCATCTCCTTTCGCACCAAAGGTTCTTACATTGTATTGCGCTTTGATACCCTGGTAAAATGCAAAACAAAAAATTGCTAACACAAAAATTCTTCTCATACTGGTTATTTGACCTTGCTTAATTCCCGCAGCACTGCTTTTCCTTCATTCAGTATTTTTGCAGCTGGTATGGTTTTTAATTTAGCCAATTGAAATTTGCTCAACACATCGTTTAGTTTTTTCAAACTTTCCTTTTTCCCTTCTTTTGTGAACTTCTCTCTCAGTATCCTGATCTTTTCAAAGTCCTGTATGCCTTCTCTTAGTTTTTCAAATCGTATAGAAGTTCGTGGCCCGGGATAAAATTGGAATAGCTCACCGGCAGGATAACGCCGCCAACGGCTGTCATGTAATGGATCGGATACCCATGTATTATATGCCCAGAACAAGTATCCGGTTAATCCTTTTGCGGACGCATACCACGCAAGAAAAGTGTTTTCTGCCGGAGGAGAAGCGGTATAACTATTCGGATACTCTTCGACACATGCAGTATAAAAAGTAGTTGGCTTTCCTTCAGCCTTTCTTCGTTTCAATGCATCATCACCAAAGTCAAGATAAGAAGCAAGACAATAATCATAAATATCATTTTCAATCTCCGGGTGATAAGTGTCTCCTGCTAAGGCAACTTTCCAGGAGGGGTCAACTGATTTTAATAAAGCAATAATTGCCTGCATACTTTCAAGAGGTCGTTCATCAACGGCGATAGCTGTTTTGGAAAACCAGCCTTTTTGTTTAAGATGTGCTGTAAATTTTTCGATCATTGGTTTCCAGAAAGCAGTATAATTTGCAGCACCTGGTTTTAATGTATCTGTTTTATTTTTCCCGGAAAATTCATCAAAATAAATAAAACCAAGATCCCATGTGATCATTGTATAACAATTGATCCGTTGCGTGATCCCGCATTCCATCATAAAGCTGATGTAGCGGTCAAATAGACTAAAGTCGTACTGCCAGCTGCCATCTCTTTTTTTGATCCATTTTATAAGAGTCGGATCATCAAAATGTACGTGATCAAGACCCCATGGCTGTTCAATGATATTGGCTGTGATCACTTTTTGTCCTGCATTAGCGAGGTAAGTAAAATACTCCCTCATCAATTTAAAATGTTCTTCACTCCACAGAGGTACATTATGCATCCGGGCTATTGGGGCAGGATATTGCCATATATCAAAATCAAATTTCCACTCCGAAGGTGGCGGCAAAACATGTTCAACCACATCTAAATTTATTTTCAGCACATATTTTTTATTTGCATTAACTGTAATGGTACCGGTATATTTTCCTGCATCGGTATTTCCCGCCACCTCAACATTTAACCATACAGGCTGAACAGTATTAGCAGCAACTGCCAGAGTAGAAACTATATCTATAGGATCAGCAGCAAGGAATGAATCATACCTGGATGTGGCTTTTTGTGAACAACCATCAACAAAATTGTCTGCCATCGTATAACGCACAAAAGATGCTTTGATATTTGTTGCAGGTATTTTTTTCCCTGTTGTAGAAATAAGGTCTGTCAATTGGAAACTTACAGCCGGTATATCTTTTTTACTCCATACTAAAAATTGTGTATGCACCTTCTCGCCCTTCCAGGCTGTAGTAGACCAGGTTGTCTGCAAAGGAATAGCAGGGATTTTTTCTTTAGGATATTTAACATTGTCGCTGGCATAGCTCACTGCTACATCGCTGGTCATTTTATTCCATGCTGATTTATTCGTGACAACAGGATTGGGTAACTCGGTATAGTATTCTGCGCCTGGTTTGCTGTAACTAAGGTCCTGTGCCGACAAAGCAAATGCCTGAAGAAATAAAATGGCAATAATAATTTGTTTTAACATGATCTTTTAATATCACTAAAAATAAGAATCGCGGGGACTATTAAATTCTGCTTATCTGTTAAATGCCTATACTTTTTTGCGTATTACTTTATTACCTGAACCTCGAATGTATCCTGCACGCATCCATTAGGATCATGCACTGTATAAGTTGTAATTCCAGCGGAAGGTTTTACCTCAACTAAACGAGTCTTTCCATTTGCACCCTGCCAATTATACTCACCAAGCCAGGATGCTTTCAAAGTGGCAGTTTGTCCTTTCTTTATTTTTATTATTGATTTTCTATTCACATCCTTCATCATCGTAAAATGATCTCTAATTTTTCCGTCGGCACAGATCCATTTCAGATCAAGCCTGTTACTTTCTACTTCAAGAATACAAGCACCTCCATTTAGTGTGTCCGCAAATGGCATCGCATCATGTGGAAATGAACGCTGGCCATAATCTACTCTTCCGGATGATCCGCTCACTACATACACAGTTCCTTTACCGGATGCATCCTTGATATATGGACAAGAATTTTCTGACCCATCATAATATCCTGATGAATTACTTAGCAAATGTTTCTCAGGTGAAAAAGTTGCTTCAAGTCCATAATGGCCCTGCATCAATTTTGAACGTTCATAAGCATGACTGTGCCCGCATAATATAAGATCAACACCATATCGTTCAAGGATCGTAATAAAATTCTCTCTTATCTTCCTCATTTGAGTTTCTGTGTCAGAATTATGGGAACCCATTGAATACGGAGGATGATGCCAGTAAACAACTACCCATCCTTTATTCCTGTTTTCTTCCAGGTCTTTTTTTACCCATCGAACCTGGCTGCTTGTCGTATCAAAAAGTCTACGACCATATTCTTCTGACCCTTGTGAATCCAACGAAAGAAAATGAACATTTCCAATATCAAAAGAGTAGTACGCAGATGTATGAGAAGATAAACCACCTGCTTCTCCTTTGGTTGGCATTGTAAAAACTTTGTAATAGTCAATCTCACCAGAACGCTGCGCTATTTCCGATGCATAAGGTTCATCACGATAATCATGATTGCCCGGAGCAGGATATAAAGGGGATTTTTTTAAAAAGCTATTTTTATATGGTTCAAAAAAACCTTCCTGGAAATCTTTATCAGTGCCCCAGGAATACGCATCATCGCCAAGAAGGATCCAGGCTGTTAGTGGATCGTTTCCCAAATATTTTTCAACCTGATCTCTTGTATCAGTTTGATTTGAAATATTAGTACCGCAATCACCAAAAACTCCGATCCTGTATTTACCTTCATTTCCTTTAACTGGTAATGTTGTAAAATAATTATTCTCATCTCCTTGCAATGTATCTTTAAAACCCTCTATTAAATAGTAATACTTTGTTTGCGGCTGAAGACCAGTAAGAGTTATAATATGTTCACGAGTACGGTAATCATTGCCAGCCATCTGGTCCAATTTTCCCGGCGATGTTCCAAACCGAACAAAACTCACATCAAGTTCATTTGTTCTCCAGCGAACAATAATACTATTTGGCGTAGCTACTTGTAAATAGGGACCTCTTACCAGCTCCGGCCTGTATCCGTACCTATCTGCATCTCTGCGGTCGGTTGTGGTTTGTGAAAATAATACATTGGTAAAAAACAAAAAGAATATAAAACTTAGCTTTTTCATAGAGCACTATTTTAAAATAAAAGTTCCGGAATTTTTATAATCAAATTTACTTCCCCACAAAGGTTTCCAAAACAAAGTGGAAACCCATTTCTCAGGAGTATTGTCCTGATCCCGAAAACCAATATTCATGCGGAGAGTATTATCATTCTTTAAAACTTTTTCAATCGGGATTTTAAATTCCATCATTAGCAGGTCATCAGTAAAGAACTTTCTAAAACCAATGTCATTGGCCCTTATACTCCCTTTTCCATCGATACTGAATTTATCATCCCAGGGCGACAAGCTTATCACATGCTTAACTCTGTTTGGATCTTCCAGGTGCAAATACAAAATATCTTTAGCAGGGTCCTTGTCATTGACCCATTGATCATCATTCACTATTGCTAATACATATAAAAAATTATCCTCCTTCACCATCTTAAATCGCATCAATCCATCAGCTGCACCTGACCAATACCAGGGGCCGCTTAGATATTCAGGATCCTTTAAATATATCATTCCTGACGTATCCCTATCATGATACAGGTATGGATTGTTAGTTTCATTTTCTTTTGCAGGAGGAATAAGTTTCCAGCTAAACAGTAATTTTTTAGAGGCCGCGATTGAGTAAATTGTTTTATTATATATGTATTTTCCTGTAAGAGATATATCAAGAAAAGGCAATGTTGCGAGATCAATAGTTGAGTTGTCCTTTTTTAAAATATTTATTTTTTGGATCATTTCAGTCTGTGGAGGAATTGTTACTTTAATTTCTTTAGGAATGATTTGATAATTGCTGTCAATAATACCCCAATCACCAGTTATCTCCAGTGGATAGTTTGTTGGATTCTTAAATGCAATTTCCGCACCAATAGATTTTTCCATTTGATGATCTGCAACAAATGCAATCGGTACGAACCAGTTTTGTTCAATTAAAGTTTCTGTAATCGGATGTGTTTGCTCGTTAACTATATCTTCTTTAATGATACCGTCTAGTTTCAAATTTACAACTTTAGGTTCTCCGCGAGTTAATGTCACTAATGTAATGTGATCAAATTCGCCAAACTTCTCTCCCCTTAAATCGCTTCCGCCTCCCGTACTACCAAGTACAAAATGCTTATTTCCATTCTTAGTTACAGATAAATAAGTATGATGATGACCTGAAAATAAAAAGTAATTACGCCCACTTAATAATCGCTCTATGTTTTCATACCCTTCCTGTTTATCACCATTTCCCTGCCAAACAGGACGATGCATGAACAAGAAAGTCCATCTTACATTTGTATTTTCTGTAATTACTTTTTTAAAATAGGATACCTGTTCATCCTTAATTCCTCCTTTACCTCCATCTTCTGTATTAATGCATAAGAATAAAACATTCTTGTAGACAAAATGATAATAAGGTGAGCCCATTCTTTTTCTCCACTCAGCTTCCATTATTGCATTGCCGATATCGTGATTGCCCGGGACGTAAAAGAATGGCATTTCAAGTGGTTTTATCGCCGCATCAAATTCATCCCACTGTCTTTTGATCAACTTTGGATCATACGTTTTCCCATCAATCAGGTCACCAACAGATATTACAAACTGTGGTTGCAGCAATTCTAGTTTTTCTATAGCATCTTCAAACACACCCGGTCTGTTACCTCCCCAGATGTCGGAAATAATGGCAAATTGAAGTTTACTGGTATCCTCATTAAAACGAAGATGTGTTACTGGAAATTTTCCTGTTGGGATTTGCTGAGCTATAGAAACTTTAAAAAGAAGTACAAGAAATAAAAAGCCAATGATCGCTTTGAAAGAAAACAGGCGTGCTTTATGCCAAAAATGCAATTGTAAAATAGATTAATTTAATTAAATATATCGAACAAAATCAATTGCAAAAAAAGTAGTCCATTTTATAACCCTTCTTTAATAGACTACTTAATATTACAACAATTGTACTTCGCAAAAAACTTATGGTTTGTCCCACCATACACGGGTGCTTGTTAAATCCGGGCCTTGCCTGGAGACTGCTTCATTAATATTAGCATTGGCAGCATATTCTGCTCGTGGATAAAAAAGTCTTCTTGGAAGTTGAGCTCCTAAATTACCGCTTAAGCTAAGATTCAATTGACTATAAGTGTCCGGAAAACCGGTTCTGCGCATATTAGCCCATGCTTCATAATAATTAGGAAATGTTTCTATCCAGTATTGAGTATTGATCTGTCTTAACGCATTTGCCGGATCATAAGGATTGGCAGTCAGGTAAGCATTTTGTTGAGCCACAGTTATTGCACCAGGATTCCATCCATCAGTTCCTAAAATTGATAACTCACTCATGGCCGCCTTAACGCCGTTTTCATAATAAGTTTTAGCATCACCGGGTATGATATTCCTGACAACAGCTTCAGCAAGTTGAAACTGAACTTGTGGATAGCTTAGGTGAATAAATGGAGCAGCGTACCTTCCAAAGGTTCTTATATTGGCAACAGAGGCGCTGTCTCTTTGCACTGACTGAACAAATTGATCACGACCTCTTTGAACAGCCGGGTCATGACTTCCTTCCTGGTATGAGGTTAAGGGCAATTTCTCCCTCATACAATATATAGGAGTACGTGGATCGTTTTTGAGTTTTAGTGAATCAACAAATGGTTGCGCAAGCCTGTAGGTAGTAATATAACTTGAACTTATCCATGTATGTGCCGTTCCGTTAGAGGTTGTGCCTGTACCAGCAACTTGTGTGGTATAATTTACAACAAAGTTATCAGCTGTACTGGTCATAAGTCCACCTGCTATGGCCTGTTCAATATATTTCTTTGAATTAACAGGATCAGCTTTTACAATCCTCAATGCCAATCTCAACATAAGACTATTTGCAAATTTTTTCCATTTTACAATATCTCCATTATAAACAATATCGGCGGTACCAGGAGTTGTTTTAGAAGCAGTAAGAGCCGCTGCCGCCTCTGTCAATTCTTTAAACATGTCCCCGTATATTGCTTGCTGAGGATCATATTTCGGTGTTGTTATTCCTGCTGAATAGCCTTTGATCGCCTCAAAATATGGGATATCGCCATAACTATCAGTAACTGAATGGAGCAAATAAACTCTTAAAATGCGTCCGATGCTTAGATAATTTATCTTATCCGGATCATCCTGGCAACGTTCAATAAAATCAACGATATTTTTAAGGGGATTTCTATATATCCATACCCAATGCTCAGACATTTCTGTTTCCTTATAAGCAGTGATAGAAGGAAAGGAAACATTTGTATTTATCTGGCCGGCATAGGCTGCCGCATAATACGTTTGTGTATAATAATTCCTGTCAACCATTGTAAGCTCAACAAATGGCAGTACATACTCCAGTGTGGGAGTTGATACAAAATCAACGCTGGTATTAATACCCTCAAACCCCTTTTCACAAGAAGAGAAGCTCGCGGAAATAACAACTACCAGAATTAGAAAGTATTTTTTGTAATTTCTTTTCATGATTTTGATTTTAAATATTGTAAAAAAAATGTCGTAATTATTTTAAGGTAAATTTAATAGTAAGACCAACGCTCATTGTGCTGGGATAGCCCATCCGTTCAATGCCCTGCTGGTTATTACTGGCAATGTTACTTTCGGGATCAACATTTTCTAAATCCTTGTCTTTATATATTGTCCATAGGTTTCTTGCCACCAATGCGATCGTGGGATTAATAAGTCCAATTTTATCTAACCCTTTGGAAAATCTGTACGTTAAAGCAGCTTCACGTAACTTTACAAAGCTTGCATCATACATAAACTCTTCGGTAATAGTTCCGATCTGATTGTAATAAGAACTTAGATTATCTGGCATCACCATTACTGTATTCTTCCCACCTGTTTGGTTTAAACCTGGCGCAACAAATCCTTCCTCTCTACCAAATAAAGTATTCATATGTTTTCCATTCTTATATGCAGTTGCGTTGGTTTCAGAATATATATCAGCGCCGAATTTTGCATCAACAAAAATATACAATGAAAGTTTTTTATAAGTGAGCGTGTTGCTAAATCCGAATAACTTATCGTAGGTACTGTTGCCTAAAAATTTAGCTTTGGAATTCACGACAGGAAAACCTCTTGTATCATAAATTTTTTGACCTGAAGCAGAATCTCTTGTATAGCTAAATCCATATATACCTCCATATCTTTCCCCTTCTGTTAACTGTACAAAACCGTTTCCACTTTTTGATGTAGCTAATTGGATAGGAGTTCCCGCTACACCATCACCCAAAGCGACAACCACATTGTTGTTCTTTGAAAAAGTAGCCGTCAGATCCCATGTAAAATCCCTTGTTTTTATTGGAGTTGCTTTCAATAAAATTTCTATCCCGCTGTTTTTAAGCTTGCCAACATTAAAGATCGCCGTACTGTAACCTGTACCGCTTGATACTGCTGTTCTCACAATATCATCTTTTATTTGGCGGTTGTAGTAAGCAAAGTCAAATCCAAGTCTGCCTTTAAAGAAATCCATCTCCAGGCCAACTTCATAATCAGTAGACAAAAGTGGTTTTAGTTTTTTATTCGGTATGTTGCTCGTGCCGATCAGTTGAAGAGGGATGGTGCTGTTATACAATAAAGGATCAAGTGAATAACTCAGATCAAGCTGATAAGGATCGGTATCTCCACTTACCTGCGCGGTAGATGCTCGTAACTTAGCAAAAGATATTGCTGATGGTAAATTAAACGCATCTGATAATACAAAAGATAAAGAAGCAGCAGGATAGAATAAATCATTATTATCAATTGGCAGAGTAGAAAACCAATCGTTTCTGCCGGTTAGGGTCAAAAACAAATATTTATTGTATGACAATTCCATGCTTCCGAAAAGCGAATTTGTTTTGCGTCTGCTTTCGCTTGTCGACGGCAATTTGGTTTTTAAATTATTAAAAGTGTAAACATTCGGGACAACAAAAGTATTACCCGATTCAATTAATTGAGAATTTGCCCGGGTGTTACTATTACCACCGAAAAATGCGTTAACACTGAATTTACCTTTATTTAAAGGATTTATTCCAACTATAAATTCATAATCCATTACTGAACTTTCAACAGAACGTTGATTTAGAAGACCTCCTATATTGCTGGGAGAATTATACGGAAAACTTGAAGAAGCATTCCCATCAGGAATGTATTGTAACCTTTTAGATAAATAATAATCGCGGTTCAACCTTCCTCGTACATACAACCATTTTGTAATATCATATTTAAGCATTAGAGATCCAATAAGCCTGTTTTTTGAATCCTCTTGTTTCTCTTTATTTACTATATAATAAGGATTTGAAACACCTTGTGTATAAAGGTATTCACGGCCGAAGGAATCATAGCCCGGTTTTAAAGGATCTAAATCGATGGTGTTGGGAAGATACAATAATGAATAAAGCGAATTGTCATGGTTACCACCGATAAAAGGTCTGTTATGAGATTTTTCATAATTGTAATTAATTACAAGATCAACATCCAGATTGCCAAATCTTGAATGCGTCTTTGTGTTTATGCTGGTCCGCCTGAAGTCTGCATTTGGCGTGATATCAGTATTCCTCAGATCTGATAATGATATCCGAAAATCATTATTATTGTTACTCCCATATAATGATAGTGTATTAGTAATAGTGCTTCCTGTTTTGAAAAAGCGTTTATAGATATCTTTTGCCGGGCTGAATGGTCTTACTACGCCATCAAATTGAGGTGCTGGTGTCCCATCCATAATATGTCCCCAACTATCAGACCCTTTTGCATTATCAGCACTTGTCGGTAGTTCACGTCCGTTCGCCTGGTTTATTGAGCTCTGTCCATATACATTTTGGAAATCTGTTTGATCAACGAGCTTATCAACCAATAAGGAAGTGCTAAAATCAAGATTCATTTTCCCCTTTGCAGATTTACCACTTTTGGTCGTGACAATTATTACTCCATTAGATGCCCTTGCACCATATAGGGCAGCGGCAGCATTCCCTTTTAATACACTTATACTTTCAATGTCATCAGGATTAATTCCCGTAAGGCCATCTCCATAATCAATTCCACCTTCAGGAGCGTTAGATGCCAGGCCACCAAGGCTACTCGAATTTATTTGAACTCCATCTACTACCCATAATGGATTATTATCGCCAGTCAATGAAGTGGCGCCGCGAATAACTACTCTTTTTGTACCTGCTATCCCATTGGCAATGTTACCTACATCAACCCCTGCAACTTTTCCTGACAAAGCACTAATAAGACTTGGCGTTTGAACCGTATTTATTTTGGAACCGTCAAGTTGAGTAACTGAATAACCAAGGCTTTTAGGATTTCGTTTAATGTTCAATGCAGTAACAATAACACCTTCCATTTCTTTAGTTTCAGGCAACAGGCTTGTATTTATTAATACCTGGTTGCCTACTGACAACTCTTGCGTTGCCAATCCCACGAAAGAAAAAACAAGAATTGTTTTTTTGTTATTCGTTATGATACTATAGTCCCCTTTACCATCTGTCAATGTGTTGGTTTTAGTCCCTTTCACATTTACCGTTACACCAGGTAAAGGTTTCCCGGCTTGATCGGTGACGGTTCCACGTATCGTGGTGGTCCCCTGCGTTTGTGCTGCAGCAGGACATAATAAAACAAAAAAGACCAAAAACAATGTTAGGTTGGTTGATTTCAATCTCATTAGAAAAATTTTATGAATTAAATGTAGCCATGCTTTTGAACTCAAATATCTGCTTATTCATCTATTTTATATACTTTTTTAACCATGACCTTTTATCCCGGAATTTTATATAAAAAAAAATTCATTGGTGTATTAAGACATTATTAAGTCATCAATATTAATTTATTAATTGACAAATTTTTTCCTGCCCAAGGTTGATCGGCATTAATAAAACAATTTATCATTAACATGATGCCTGCAAAGAGTAATGAATAAAAAGTATAATTATTATGTCCCGGACACACTCGGTGGAAAATTATTGCCTGTTTAAAATTTCTTCCTTTAGGAATTCCTTGTTCGCGGAGTTCTTAAAAATTCAAGATTGAAGCGGAAAAAAATTAGTCTCAAGATTCAGAAGACAAAGGTATCACTACATTTGTTTTCCGCGTGCGTTGCCCGCCCGCCGCCGAATGGATGACAATAAAAAGTCATCCTGCCTTATAGGACAGCATCATCATAGAATGAATTAAATTTGAAACAAGAATGCACTATAAGTTTCGAATTAGCAACAATTTTTAACTCAATAAACCGAGAAATCCAACAATAATGGATTTTCAAATTATACAACCCAACAAAAATATTTCACTTTTTGTGAAAAATATTTGGGTGTTCGAAGGTGGCGAAAAAAACCTAAAAACAAACCTGCCTTTTTTTGCTGATGGATACCCCGGACTGATGTTTCAGCAAACCGAAAATGGATTGACCGTGAACCCGCACAAGAAAAAAATGCCTGTCTTATTTCTTTATGGACAAACAATTCGACCCATCGAATTGGAAATTACAGGTTATTATCAACTTATCGTTTTCCAACTCTACCCTTTTGTTTTAAAGAATATTTTCAACATTACTCCGCAAAGTATTAACGACGATTGTTACGATCTGCTGCAATTGCAAACCATTGATGTCGCTGATCTTAATCAATCGCTTTTATCACAGCCAGACATCAACCAAAAAATTGAGAACATCTCTGCCCTGCTTTATCAATTATTTTTATCTAAAAAACAAAACCTGGATTTTAAGATCAAGCACATTATCGAAATTATTATAGTCGCAAAAGGAAAAATAAATATTCGCAACATCGCGAAAAAAACCAACTTAAATATAAGAACGCTTGAAAGAAGATTCCTGAACGAAACAGGGCTCCCGGCCAAGCAATTTGCAAAAATCATTCAATTTCAATCTTCACTCGAGCAGGTTATAGCCAAAGACTTTATCAAGCTTACCGACATTGTTTATGAAAATGGTTTTGCTGACCAATCTCATTTTATAAAGATATTCAAAGCCTATACTGGCAAAACGCCCAAGGCATTTACCAAAAAATAGTCTACTACAACTGTCGCTTTCCTTCTATTTTTTCATTTAACAGATGATGAAATTTGTATCATTAAAACATTTACTATGAATATTATTCTTTTTGGAGCCACTGGAAGTGTTGGCAAACAAATAATTAAACAAACATTAGATGAAGGGCACAGGGTGACAGCCTTTACCCGGAGTCCTGAAAAATTAATCGCATTTTCATCAGCCAACCTTTCTGTTGTAAAAGGTGACATTTTAAATAAAACAGATGTGGAAAGTGCTGTTTTAAATCATGATGTGGTTCTTTGTACCATTGGTGACGGGAACAAAGGCACCGTAAGAGGAACCGGGACAAGAAATATCATTGAATCCATGCAAAAACATCACATCAAAAGATTGATTTGCCAAACAACTTTAGGATTAGGGGAAAGCCGTGGAAACCTCAATTTTGTATGGAAACACATTATGTTTGGGCTATTGCTGAAAAAAGCTTTTAAAGATCATCAATTGCAGGAACAATACGTATTTGACAGCAATCTGGACTACACAATTGTTCGCCCAAGCGCTTTCACCGATGGGCAAATTACACGAAATTATAAAATAGGCTTTGACGGTAATTTCAAAAAACTCAGTTTGAAAATTTCGAGGGCTGATGTTGCTGATTTTATGCTTCAGCGAATTACTTCGAAAGAATATTTAAAACAAGCCGTTAGCATTTCTAATTAAAATATCGGGGAGACGTTAAATACGCTGTTTGAAAATGCAATACAGAATCATGTAGCTACCTGTTACACTACGATTTCAGTATATGGCCCTAAACAATTATATAGTCATTGGAGAAACCTGGTAAATTCCATTGACAAAATCATCAATATTCCGTAGAGCTTCTTATGACATAACCCACTCCACCCGGATTACCTGCACCATAGTTCATAGTGCCGTCGTAGTTGAAATATAGTGCATGTGGGTTTTCTGGCATCTTGCAATAGTTTACACAGTGTCGAACATTCCACCTGCAAAATATGATTTCGGTTGAACTGAAGTGAAAGAGGTTACTACATTTGCATTTAAACCCCTATGTTTTTAACATGATTAACGTAAACCAGCCTGAGAAAGTCTTCAACTTATTTTTCTATGTGACCTTAGGTGTTATTACTGAAGTGGGCGGCGTAGCCCACATGGTTGTTGGGACTGATGAACAAAAAATTAAATTTCTTCAGGATCATGTTGAAACGGATTTCCCAAACGCCATTAAAACGGAACTCCCAGATCAGTTCACACTTTTAGACAAAGGAAAAACTTACAAAGGAATTGATTTTGTTACCTATCGGGATTTCACGCATCAAGGATATGCTTTGATGATTTTCGAAAAACTTGACATGCTCTTCAGTGATCCCGATCCACTATTGGTTGTCATTACTCCCGTTCGTGACGGAAAGATTTTTATCGAGGGAAGAGAGGATTTAAAACAAACTGTCGCGCCTTTTCCAAAATTTATTAAAGTGGATAAACAAAAGGAATGGTACTCCGGCTATATCGATGAAAAAGGATTTCATTTTGATCAGCTCATCAATGACGACTTTTTTGATGCAATACGTATTCTATATAATGCGAAACATAATGTCTCTGCGATGAAACTTATGATGATTTCCATCGATACAATGGCCTTTCTTGAATACGGAGATGTGCCTGGCAATTTTAAGCGATGGTTGCAGCAATATGCTGATCTTGGCAAAATGAATATCACCACAGAAGAACTTTGGGAATTCCGTAATTCGATTCTTCACATGACCAATCTTGATTCGCGAAAAGTAGTAGCAAACTCAGTGGAGCGATTGATGTTTTATGATGCAGTAAAAGATTATGCTCAACAAAATGATGAAGGAAAGTATTTTAAATTCAAAGACCTTCTGGATTGTGTAGCGCTGGCTATTTCCAAATGGGCCGACACGTATAATCAACAAAAAGAGAAGTTTGAAATTTTTCTTAAGAGGTATGACCGTATCATTTCTGATAAACGTATGACCTATGTTCACTATCAGTAAAGGCAAACCAATATTACCTGTTTGAAAAAATCTCTGCTACCAATTTAAAATCCCTATCAAAATAACCATATTCTGACTCTACCGGGGAAAACCGTCAAATCATTGTAGATCGGTGGAGATCGAGGTAACGATTATGACTTTCGAACATGATGAAAAATGCAACTGGTGAGTGATGATGAGGTTTGAAGATTTGATTGCAGGGAAGAAGGTAAAAAGGGGGTTGTTGGAGGTGGTGGCGGAGAGGATTGGGGAGATAACGAAGGATTAAAAGCACTGCTATAATAGTGAGTGGGCCCGTAATTTTGCATCATGAACGAATATCCCGAACTGGATGAAACCTGGACAGTATTTACCAACTTTTCAGCCAACCCTAATAAATTTGCAAAGGAATTTATTCCAGACTTGTATCTAAAACCATCAGTACATAAAGATGTACGAGAAAACTTTAAAGTCATTGGTAAACTTCTCGAACACAGTTATTACGTTTACAAGTTTTATGATGTCGCTGTTTTAAAAAGCCTCCTTACACTGGAGATGGCGTTAAAGGTTCGATACAAAAATCAATTTTCTGATGATTGGGGAAAAAGATCTTTGAAAAGTTTAATGGCACTATTAAAAAAAGCAAATTATTTTGAAGTTTATAATAAGGACTTTCTGCACCGCATACGGGAGATCAGAAATATGCTGGCGCATCCAACACAACATACCGTATCGGGTCCGAACGGAAAGATTATTATTGAAAACGTGGTAGACCTCATCAATGGCTTATACGAAAGCCCTGCACTTCGATTGAAACGGATGAACCTAACCAGCAAAATCATCAATCAATTGCACCGCTACAAGAATGGCGTAAAATGTACGATCGGAAACACGTCCTATTTTGCAATCAGTGCCTGGCCGGCATTCATCAACAACAAAAGCACTCCGCAAGAGATTCATTTTTATTTCCATCCTACTTTTAGCATTCCTGAAACAAGTACCAATTGGCTGATCCCTCAGACTATTCACTTTATTGGCCGATCAATACGATTTACAGCAGAAGGCATATCTATGAAAAATGATAGTTACGAGACCCTTCTGATTTCTGAAATCAGCGATACTGGTGAAAAAGCAGCGTATGATAATTGGATGAATTCCTACGAGACTTATATATATCCAAAGTTGGGATATTCAACCACTATTGATGAAAAAATTGTCGATACATTTTCTTTGCATTTAAAGGAATTTCACAAGCTGAATTAATCTAAATATTAGTTCGGGCCTTCAAATGAATGATATGATAAAAGGAAAAGCTACCAGGATACTCATTGACAAACTTACCAACAGCGTGGAGAAAAGGACCACTGGAAAGAGTCATGCGACTAGTATAGTTTTAGTATCAGCTGAGGAAATAAGGACGGTGCTAAAGAAGAATGGCTGGTATTTTAACTGGAAAAAGGAGTACAAAGAAGAAGGTCGCCATACATATAAACTGACGCTTGCGGGTGATACGAACATACACGGACTTTTATGTCTTGAACCAAGGGATAATTACATCGAGATGCACCTGATTGAATCCGCTCCGCATAACTATGGCAAGGAAAAAGAATATATCGGTGTGCCAGGTAATCTTGTATCGTTTGCCTGCAAAATGAGCTTTGAAATGGGCTTTGATGGTAATGTGGCTTTCACAGCAAAAACTAAGTTAAAACAACACTATATCGATACTTTAGGGGCTGTAGTTTTATTCGGAGATCGCATGGGAATTATGGGGGAATCTGCAAAAAAATTAGTAAATTCGTACTACCAAGATTTCTTTAATGAAGGTTAAAAAACAATATTACCCATTGGACGAAATTGGGATCCTTGGGGTTCAAACTAAGGCATCCAAAGCCCAGGTAAAAAAGGACATGGAGCTTACTAGCCAATACTTTAAAGCTTACCAATCAAAGGCAAGATTCGTAAGCCCAAAACAAATGGCTAAAGTAGTCCATTCAAAAACAAGACATTTAGTCAAAGCAAAATAATAATGTGAAAGCCCGCCAATAGGCGGGCTTTTTTGTATCCATTTAGCGAAATGCTTTCTTTTTCTCTACCAAAATCCATAGTTCCACAACTTATTGATAACCTCAGAAAGTTGTTGTATGATGTAACGAATCTATCCGAGCTTTGTGCCTAAAGGTCTTAAAATGAATAACTCACTACAGGAACAAAGAGAGATGAATCAATTTGCTTTTTTCAGCCTTTCACATGAAGCCAATAACCGGTTTGATTACATTGCAGACGAAGCCATAATGCGATTGGAAACAGAAATCGAAAAATCATGTGAAGCGTATAGCCAGCTCGAAAGCATCAGGCAAAATGAACCGGAGAAATGGAAACGAATGGAAAGAGAGGCACACGAAAGGGATATGGATCTTTCCGGAGAGTTCAATAGTTATGCCCTTGATACAGTTTACCGAACGGAAGAAATGATCGTGCTGATGGAAATGAAGGTAATTTATGCATGGAAGCATTTGGAAATCTATATCAAGAAATTAATCAGCGAAGCGTATCCAGAGATCAATACTAAAGATTTTTATAAATGGAATAGTTTGGTGGCCTTTCTAAAATCAAAAGGTATTCGTCCAGATACACTTGATGGGTATGCGGAAATAATCCAATTGCAAAAAGTGAATAACAAGGCAAAGCATACAGAACTATCCTGTAAAGAATTACAATCGATACCAGAGTTTAAAGATAACGGAGCGCTTAGCTATGAAAGCATTGAAAAATTTTACGGGAGAGTGAAGAACTCGCCGAATAAATTCTTAAAAGCTTTGTATGAAGCTATAGATCGTGAGTTATACCATTTCAATCAGGTAAGAATTGAGTCACTTGCAAAATCTTTGATACTGCGAATGGATAAGGAAGCAGCCAAAAAATTCAGTGAAACATTTGACAAGCTATATCAATTTGATCATTGATATCGAATTACACCTCTCATAATACCTTTAATACAAAAATCATTTTCAGGAATAAAAGCATTAAAGTTTGGATTTGTAGATAACAGCATAGTTATTTTTCCTTGTTTTTGATACTTCTTGATAAATGCTTTTTCACCGCTAATGCACAAAATAGTATCGCCATTTTCCGCAACGTTTTTCATTTGAAAAATGACAAGATCTCCGTCTTTGATATTCGGTTGCATCGAATCACCTTCTGCTTCAATCAAAAAAGCTTCTGTTGCTGGAAATTTTAATAGCTTGATTGCAAGGGGTATACGCTCAAGAGGATTACCATCTAAAAACTGTCCTCCGGGTCCACATTGTGCAAGACCATATAGGTTCAGATAAGATACCGGTTTTTCGGGATCACCCAGAATTTGGTAATCTCTTGGGTTTGATGGGTTGCGCTTCAGATAGCCTTTTTTCTCCAATTGTTGGATATGGTGCTGCACAACACTTTTGGAGGACATTCCAAGCTCTTCTTGTAATTCGCTAACAGACATAGGGTTATCTATTGATCTTCGCAAAACTTTGAGTAATGCGATCTGTTTGGGATGAAGTTTTGCCATAGAAGGATTTATACAAAGATAACGAAGTTAAAAAAATCGTTCTAAAGTTATATATCGTTCTAATAATCGTTCTATATTTGCTAAAATATTTTTATATGCCAATCAAAATTACCTGCATTAAAAAAGATAATGGTAACCACGAAAACCCGTTTGTAGCGATCACCAGTCTCAGTTGGATTAATGAAGAAACTGGTAAGACTGGTAGCACTTCTCGGTTAGAAATGTATGACTGGATAGTTAACGATAAAGGGGTTGCCTACGTGAAAGACAATAATGGAAACAAAGCCAATCTTCGTGGAGCCGTTTCTGACAAAGGAACAAAATATGTAAAGACCTATGCCGATAACGTAACAACTGATAACCTACTCAAGCTTCCCGAATGCAAAAGCAATTAATAATTCTTAATAATAAATACTATGAAATATTCTAAAAATGATGCAGAAGGTATGAAAGGAGACCGTAGCAGAAACCAAGATGGTCAATTGCGTGATAAGCGCGATGACACACATATGGGCACGATAGAAGAAAAATATAATCGTGATTTCGGCGTAAGATCTGATATGGATCTTGGTGCTTTCCTGGATAAAAATAATATCGCTTCGCTGAATGATCTTATACACAGCGATCTCGGTAAGAAATAAAAATTGCTTTTGGATACAAGGTTTGACATAGCAGAGCTGAGAAAAAATTACAGTGCTTCCTGGTATGAAGCAGTGAATAGTGGTCGTTTCATTTTGTCCTATCACATTGATGATTGGAACCAAAAATTAAATGCTGTGGAAAAGCGCACATATCATGATATCCGATTCATAGGATTGCAGCTCTATCCGATTTTCCCTGTCAGTGATGATCAGTATCTGCATTTTGCTAATCCCTTCAAAATGGTTGGGATTGAAATCGTCTACAAAAATTCTCCAGAATTATTGATTGAGCGCAAGACAAAGCTGCTTGAAGGCTTGGGATGGAAAATTTATACGATCAATAGTGAGAACACTTATCATACAATTGAAGAATTTTTCCGGATAAAGAGAAAGGACAAAAGCCTTGAGTGGGAAGAATTAGATGGAGAGTTGGCCTCCTTATTCTCCGAAAAGTATCATACTAAAAGTGCCCCCTGTCTATTATATTACCTCCAACAAAAATATTTTGAAAATATAGACGCTTAATCAAAAACAATAACTCGTTACCGCAGTTCAAGCACTGGGCAATTTACTACTGCCGCAAAAGCAAAGAAAAGTTAAGCACCCACGAAAAAGAAAGATAAAAATTAGAAAGGGGAAGTAATTTTGATTTATTCAGAAGGGTTGGTCAAATAATGAGTTATAAAACTGATAGCTAGTATGGCAAAGAAATTTTCATCCTTGACAAAAGCCGAGTGTTCTGAAGCTTACCAACAAATATTTGCCACCGCGGAATCAGAGTGGCAGGCGGCTCTCGAGCTCGCAGCTACAGGTAAGTATGGGAATGCTACATCGTTGATGATTATAAGTATCGAAGAATATGTTAAGTCTCTACTGATATTTTTCGACAGTCATGGTTTTCATTTTCGAACAACAAAAGGAGTCAGCATTTTTTTCAAGAACCATCAGATCCGTTATGTGATTGCTTTTGTAATGGCAGTCATGAATCTCTTTGGGGAAGAAATGAAGAGGTTTCTCCTTCGGGTAAAAGAGAATCCAGAGGAAATTAGGACGCTCCATTCAGCATTCAAGGAAGATGACAATTACTTTGAGAAGAAATTTGGCTATTATTTTCGGAGAAAGCTAGTGGAAATTATGAGAGAGTTCCGGTGGTTCAAAGGAGCTGATCTTTTCCGCCAGGAAGGATTTTATTGTGACTACAAGGATTTTCTGAAAACGCCTTTAAATGTAACTGAAGACGAGTTCAAAGAGGTTTTCAAACGATTGAAAAAAGTAAGATCTATAGGAAAAGCGATTATTGCGGGATTTGAATCTGACAGCAGTGAAATCAGGGACCAACTGCAAAAAATGAAAACAGAATTTCGAGCAAAAAATCACTATTTAAAAATTACCAACGGATTAAAAAAGTTGTCAGAAAGCAAGCAATCGCCGTTTGAGTTTATAGAAGCACAAATTGGAAAAGATATGTAAACTATTGATGATACCGATAAGACTTTATCTGTGGAAGTTAGCCTGTCTGAAACCATTAAATGAAGGTCACCCCCTGCTCTGTCGTTGATCAAATTCATTGACCTGAATCGTGCGACTGTTCCATTTCAATGTAAGGCCTTCTGGATTCAATCATATCTCAATTTACAAATAGCAGCAATTACATAAACCCATTGAACAAGCTTGCGTTAGTCTCGGAAATCAGTTTATACCTCTCCTCACTTTGTTCTATATAAATATACTCAGTCGTTATTCCTCTTTCTGCAAGCTCTTCCCGAATGGGTTTCTTAAATTCGCTTGGGATTCGCAGCCGGTGAATAAGATGCTTAAATTCATCTCGATTATTTAAGGGGACATCACATCGATCAGCTTCTGTAATAATGAAACGCCCTTTTTGCCGATACATCCGTTTTTCATAAATTCTTTTATCCATATCATCAAGATATGATGAAACATTAATCAGATAAGGTTGTTTTAAGTCGAAAGGATCCAGATCATAAAATGTTTCGCGGACAGGCCAGGTATTATGACCCAGTATCCATTCAGTCGGTATCATCATTGTCCAAATCTGACCATCAGCTTTCTCAATATTTTTATCGGTTGATTCTTCGGTCGCAAAATAGAGTGCAGTAATCATTTCAGCAGACCAATCAGTCAGGCTGGTTTTGATTCCTGCATGTTGCGCCTGAAATAACAAATCCCATTCCTTGCCATGCTTCTCGTGATTAAACAAGTTCCTAAAAACGTCCTTTCCCCATTTGTTTTTCACGGCAGATTCAAAGATACCCACTGCTTTTCTTTCAATATCTTTTCCTGTCTTTACATCAGGAACGGATAAAGGAGGACGAAAGATGCCACATCGAATATCCCATCCAAAGTTTTGTTCACCCCGATAATGCGGCATCATATCCCAGCCATAATCTTCGGCTAATTTTATTTTTAATTTAATAAGAGTTTGGTGAAAGCTCTCACCTTCATCCACCGTTGTAACTAGATCAATACCACCTATTACTTCCTGTTTGGCTTTTTCGATTGCTTGTTCCTTAGTCATATTTTTTGATTTGAAAAGCAAAGGTCGTGGAAACAAGATTGCCACAATTATTCTGCGGAAATCCACATAAATATCTACTGATATTTTTTGTGCTTTTTCACCACTGACCTATTTTGTAAACAAAGGGATTCAGTGTAAGGCGATAATCTTCTCCTTGCTGATTGAAATTATGAAATTGACAAATTCTGCATTTATAAAGATCTTACTTAAGTTCATTAAGCTTCAAATTAATTTGAGGCAAAAGAATTGTTGAGATCGAGATCACTGCGTCGTCGACGTCTTTATACTTGAATGTAGGTAAGACCCATGGATAACGTTTAAAATGCTCAAACATACCATATTCAGATTGGGAAGCCAGAATGATTGGCTGAACCGGTACGGAAGGTAGGTTGGGAACAATAGCCTGTAATTCCTGTGGTATGCTTTTAGCGTCTGTGATATCTGCAATTACAAATTTGGCTAAATGGGCCAAAGTTGAAACTGTTTCTGTTACGTCACGATTTTGCGGGCCACTAAAATCAAACAGGATGGGCAAGTAGCCCTCTACCCTCAGTTCCTTAAAGATCGCATCAAGAATTGTCTTTCTTTCTTCAGTAAATCTACCCAGTATTAGGACAGCTTTAGAGGTTATTGTATCAATTACATTCTTTACATTAGAATTATTCAGAAGAAGATAAATAAACTGTGCAACCTGGAGATCATCGACAGTGATCACGGGTGTTCCTTCCTCCGTAATTATTAAATTCGACTGATCCCCGGGAGTGCCTTTAATTTCCCAGGCTGACAATCCAAAGATCCTGGCTCTCCTAAAATAGGCTCCCTCAACATTAACATTAATTAAGCTCGCACTTGTAAGGTTCGCTTTGTTGAAAAGAGCATCACTACAATCATTTTGTTCAAATTTGCTTTGGTACAAATTCGAAAAAGAAAAATTACAGGAAACAAGTGAACATCCAATAAATTGAACACCAAAGATCTCTGCGTCTATAAATCCTGAACCCTTAAGATCACATTGATGTAGATATGAATTAGTGAGATTGCTATTAGAAAAATTTGCGTCAATTCCAACACATTCCGCAATTGTTGTTCTGATCAATTTAGAATTCCTGAAATCCGCTCCAGAAAAATCAACAAGATGAAACAAAGTATTATTAAAATTTGAGTCATTAAGATTTGCACCTGCAAGTAATGAACTCTCGAAGACTTTAAGCGAAAGATCCTTATTACTCAGATCGGCATTGGATAGGTCAACATTTCTGAATTCCTTAGAGTCAAGGTCAAATTCTCTAAGATCAGCACCTGTAAGGTCAGCAACAATTTCCGGATTTGTATTTCTCCATTGGTTCCAATTTTGCCAACTGCCTTTCAATAATTCTAAATGTTCCTTATTAGCCATACGTATTATATATTAATGATATTTCATCTTGTTCTAAAAAGGCAGAATTTGGACAGTTTGAGGTATCATAATTTTGGTGATAACATTTCATTTGTCCATGCGTTGTTCCGATGCAATTTGATTATCAATTACAATTGGAACAGGAAATTTGTGATTTGTTCTTAATAACAATTTGTGGCTTCTCTTTATAGAGTTCGATCTTTCCTGTTATACATATTTCTTTGTTCAGGAAAATATCCTCGGGGTTTCCGTTAAATTGTTTTCTGATATCTCCCCATATCACAACCGTCAATAACTGGTTTGGATAAGCGGCCCCGATATTTAAAAATGTGGGTTCATTAGTGGCATTGGATACAAACCGGGCATTAAATACTTTGCCGCAAACAGTAACGCTATCCCCAACTTTGTTTTTTGCATCTTCAAGCTTAATTGTATCCTGGGAATAGATTGAGGACAGGCACAAGAACAGGGAACAAAATAGCAAAATGATTCGCTGCATAATTATGGTTCGATTTAAGTGATACTAAAGGTAAAACGTTTTCTTAAGCCGGTGAAGAAGTCTTGTATGAACTTTAACTTCCCGTATTACTACGGTTGTTCTGTATCCTCAGATATCCTCATTACTTTTTAAAAAATTATTTTCACGAAAACCCAAACTTCGCCAGGAAATCATCCTTTCTTCGATAAGCTACTGGGATTGTCGCTCCACCTGTTAGCTCAACATATCCGCTTCGCCCTTCCTTATGATATTTACGGATTAGGTTTGCATTCACGATCCAGGAATGATGAATACGAAAAAAAGTACGGGCTGGCAACAACTCTTCATATTCTTTTATCGTTTTAGAACATGTATATTTTTTGCCTGAATTAGTACTAACAATAGTATAATTGTTTTCAGCATGGCAGCTTATTATTTCATCCAGGTTAACAAAATCAAAACCATCTTTTACCGGCATTGCAATTTTGCCTGTTGATAAAAGTGTCGTATTAATATTATAGAACAAGTTTGAAAGTTGCGTATTGATGTTTTTTAGACCGATCCTGGCTTCTGCTCTTTTTACTGCATTATCTAGTTCATCTATATCGACCGGTTTTAATAAATAGTCAAGAGCTGAATAGCGAAATGCCTTCAAAGTATATTCATCAAAAGCAGTGATAAAAATGATCTCAAAATCAACTGGCATTAATTGATCAAGCAGATCGAATGCATTGCCATATGGCATTTCGATGTCCAAAAAGACGAGATCTGGTTTTAACTGTGGTATAAGTATTCCCGCTTCGTCAGCGCTACCTGCTTCTCCTGCGACTTCAATTCGCAAAGTCAATTGTTCGAATAATGATTTGAGAATGGAAATATTCTTTTTATCATCATCAATTATTACAGCTTTCATCATAAATTATAGTTATTAGTTAGAATGTGGATAATCAAGTATAACACGGGTACCTTCAATGGCACCTATTTCATTTTTAATATCCGTGATGCATATCTTAACTTTCTCGGTTTTGTTTCTATTTATCAGGTCAACACGTTGTTTGGTCAACACAATTCCTTTAGACTGGTACTTTATAGGTGTCTTACTTTTATAAAACGCTGATTGTTCCCGCCCAACTCCATTGTCTTCTATTGTAAACCGAAGGCCATTTTCATATTGCTTGATCTTAACATGGATATGTCCTTCTGAATCTTTGCGATAGAGTATTCCATGCCGTATGCTGTTCTCAATAAATGGCTGTAAAAGCATCGGTGAAATGGTGTGATCGCTTTCAAGAATTTCCTCAGGGATATTTATGGTGTAAGAGAACTTATTATCCGTTCGCATCATTTCCAGTTCAAGATATTGTGACAGGTATTTTATTTCTTCCGCAATGGAAATAGCTGATTTAGACGAATTATCCAGGGTTAGTCTTATTAAACGTGAAAAGGCAGCCAGGTATCTGTTAGCCCCAACAACATCTTTATCGACAACGTATTGTTGAATTGAATTAAGGCTATTAAAAATAAAATGTGGATTCATTTGTGCCTTCAAAGCCATATGCTCCATCAATACTGCTTGTTCAAGTAGTTGATTTTTTTCATTTTCTCGTTTTCTGATTCGCCGGATGCGCCAACTAACTACTAAATATAAAATGCCTGCTAAGAGTAAAATCAATAAACCCCCTACCCATATTTTTTCCCACCAATACTTATTTATTGTAAAAGGAACCCGTATTACATCACTTCCGATTCCAAATTTATTGATCGCCTGTATCTCCATAACATAGTCTCCGGGAGAAAGAGTTGGATAATTAAGGAAATTTTCCTTAGTAGCATGCCAGCCTGTATCAAGTCCGATCAATTTATAACGGTAACTCATCTCTCCGCCAGAGCGATAAGAGATACCGGCAAATTCAAACCGGATATTATTCTCCTTTCTTGCTAAAGCAAGTGCTTTGTATTTTCCTGAAACAACATCAACTTCCAAAGAATTACCGGCAGCAGAAATATCGGTAATCCGTAAAACACAAGATGCTTGTGGTGAAATTTTTTTGTCATCAAAATAACTGATTCCCTCAGGCGTACCGACGTATACTAATGAGTCGTCCGCAACTACAGTATTGATACTGTTCGAGATCAGTCCATCTGCTGTTGTATATTTAATAATGGGATAGTCTTTGTCACCAATATTAACTTTATTAAGGCCATTATCTGTTCCTACCCAAAGATTATTACCATGAATAAAAAGAGTTCGGCAAATATTGCTGCTTAAACCATTCTTTTTGGAAATTTGGTCGATCAATTTAGAATTCTTATAAATTAAAATTCCCTTATCATAAGTAGCGATCCAGAATGTTCCATCCTTTGACTGCCGGATTGCAGCGATTCTGTTTCTGAGTAAAGAATCTTTTTCTCCGGCATATTTTATTTGTTTGTCCCTCGTTGCAAGGTACAATCCTTCCAATGTGCCTATATAATAAATGCCATCACTATAATAACCCGCTGTGGTGCGTCCCTGCCATAAGGTATCAGATTCTTTCAATGTCATTCCATCAATTACCCACATGCCACTCGATGTGCTTACAATTATATTATTATCATATGCATTTGCCAGGTCTTTCAAAGACCCTTCTGTTTTATAATTTATAGAGTTAGTTTTTTTTACATATCCCTGCAGTCCTAATACCAATTCTCCTTTTTTTGTCTTTAATAAAACCCGTAATGAATTTCTTGGATTACCGGTCAGGCCTTTCGTATAAGGTTCTTTATTTATTTTCCCGGTTGAAGGTTGCAGGCTAAAAATGTATCCTTCTTCAGTACCTATCCAGACAATACCATTATTCTTCAGCAGAGAATATACGCCCAGAAGTTTACCACTGGGATCTTTAACAGTTTGTCCATAAACGAACGGAGAATTTAATTTATAAACGCCTTCACGTTGTGTACAAAACCACAGATTCTGTTCATTATCCTTATAGACAGACGAAACTGTTTTGCCAGGTAAGTAATGTATGTTATAAAACGGATTGTTACAATTATAGACAAATGAACCATCATGTGTATTATCACTAAAAAGGCTATCAGATAAAATGGAAAAATTGATATGGATCTTTAGTTGATTAAGTGATCTTGAATCGCCGGAAAAAGATTTAAAGTCTGTTCTGCCTGCCTCTTTGGTAACTAAAAAAGACTTTCCCAGCGCCATATTATAAACACGATTTCCTGAAGAAAGCGATGTTTTCGCGATCAATTTATTATCAGAAAGCATGTAAATCGTATCCTGTTGATAAGACCGTATGTTTACACGAATAATTCCGGAACTATCGCAGGCCATTGCGGTTATATAGGTAACTCTTCGTTGTAGTTCAATTTCACGAACCGATGAACCTTTTATTAAATGAATTTTTGACAACTCCCCGATAGCCACGGTACCATTCTTATCTTCTGCGATAAAAAAAATATTATCCGTGATCCTGATTCTTTTCAGCAAGCTATCGTTTTTCTGAGTATGAAGTTTTCCATTGTAATAATAACAAAGTGATTTGCGAAAAGGGAGAAGCCATAATCGTCCTTTTGAATCACAAAACATGTTTAGGATCTCATTATCAGGTAATCCTTCCTCAGTAGTGAAGTTTTTAAAATGCACCCCATCAAAACGGCTCAATCCGGTTTCAGTTGCAAACCATATAAAACCTTGCTTATCCTGGATAGCAGCGTACACATTGCTTCCGGCCAGGCCATCTTTAATATCATAACGTGTATAACTGAAATTTTGACCAGAAACGGCCTGGCAGAATATCAATAATAAAAACAGGCAGACTTTCTTAAACATGTGTGTGCAGCAGTTAGGACAATAAGATACGAAGTAAATTGAATTTTCTAAATTCCCTGAACACTTAATAGCCCATTAGTACACCTAACATCTTTTTTAACGCAGTTACATTTTATTTTTTAAAACTAAAGTTTGAACAAATGTAGTTTCAGTACTTAGAATTCTTTGCACCAATTCCTTCCTGAAGCCGGGATCCAATCGCCTATACAATTCACTCAATAACAATTAAAGTTCTTTTACATTTGGTTATAATGTTAGGATCAAAATAAAAACAAGTAAGAAAACTTTCGAGATCTATTTCATGTATTAAATGATCTTTCATTCTGAAAATTTTCGTACCTCTTAATAAATATTTTCCTTTTTTTGTGAATTGAATATTGTTCTGACGTTTTACTATTAATATATGCAATAGTTTTTATTGGTTGATCGGTCTCGTTTAGTAGGAGTACTTTGAATTTTTCATTTTTTTTTAAAGACATTCATATGTATCTGATCGTGTTGTTCAGTATTTTCTGCAACAGCAATTGAATTGTATTGTGCTGGAAACCCTAAAACAATTTTTCTTTTATTATGAATTTGTAAAAGAAAGCATGGTACTATTACATATCACATTAGCAGTATTCAATGATTATTAGGTGCTGTTAATTTTATCCAGCCTTGGAAGAACCACTATCTCAATAACATTCCAAAAATGTAATTGAGAGTTAACAAGCAACAAATCTGCAATTGACTTATGAGAGTTAATCGCTTTTCCCTTTACTGGATCAGGATTCTTTGCTATTCGTTTATGCAGCCATTATGCTATGCATGATTACTGCTTGCAGGAGCGCAATAACTTTCAATATAGTATTTCAGTGGCTGAGAATTTTGATAAAGAAGAAACACATATTCCCGGAATGATACTCCAGCCTTTTGTTGAAAACAGCATCAAACATGGTATTCACGAAAAGAATGATGGCCTGGTAAAGATCACCGTTTCAAAAAACGGGAGCTTACCTTGTGTAGTGGAAGACAACTGCATTGGAAGAAAAGGTGCACAGTTCCTGAAGATCCAGGCGGATCAGGAATATGATTCTAAAGGAATGGAGATAACAATCAACCGGATTGAAACCTTCAATAAGATCTACGAAGCAAGTATTGTATTAAACATCGAAGACCTTACAAATAATAAGGGTGAATCCACCGGAACCAAAGTGAAGATTGATTTTCCGGTGGATTTATAACACATAAATCGGGTTCTACCAGATTGAGTTTACTGTTTGCATCTTTTTAATTTTTTTTATCTTCTTTTTCTTCTAAGGCTTTTTGTGTTGCTTCTTCCGCTGAATTTAATAAATACTCTGAACTCGGTGTTTTTGTACCCAGGTTTTCCATGGTTCGACCAAGCATGAAGAAGGGCGCACTTGTTGCATATTTTCTAAATATAGTCAATGGTGCTTCCTTAGTAATTGTCACATTTCCAGAAATTGGTGCATTAATTAGTGGGTTTGTAAATAATGCGACCCAGGGATTGATCGTAGTCATCGCCGCATCATATACATCTGCGTCTTTGCCGTTAACAGCGACTTGTATCACCATGTTGGTCGCAAATTCTCCTGCTTTATACAAATATTTTTTGGGAATGTATTTGAACAGCGACGCCTCATTTGCTAGACCTCTGCCCACATATCTTAATCCTTGCCACGAGAGGCGAAGCGCCATGGGCGTATTCGCAATTAAAACCGGGGCGGCAAAAACGGTCCCAATCCCAACGATCGGTAATGCCCCAAAAATATTGGCAATTGTATTCCCGTTAGCCTTATCGATCTGCCCTTGTGTTTCAAAAGGGACAAGTGAACCGATGAACTCCTTTCTATGACCTTCATAATTATAAGTAGAATAAGCTTTACCGGCAGATTGTGGATGATCATGATCGGAACTCAAATAATAATATTGAGATTCATAATAGGGTCGGTCAATATAGAACTTGAGAACATCACCCCTGTATACCGTGAATACCTGTCCATGGTCATCTATGATATCAAATTTATATACACCGTGAGCAGGAAGTACTGCTTCGCCTTCCCAATTATTATTCACTCCAACATCCGGGGTCTTCATTAACCAGGCACCTTTTCTTGGAATTTTATTATCTGAAATAGCATAACCACCAGGAGATCGGGTCTCCTCTCCACCATCCAGGTCAATGAACTGGATCGGTTTATTTCCGGCAAATTGATAAGGACTGTACCATGGATATTTTCTTGTCAGCGGATCCACACTCAGGAATTTTCCTAATCTTGGATCATAAATTCGCATTCCATAATCTTGCTGACTACCTTCAATCCCTTTCACTTCATTGTCATTCTCCTTTCCATTAAATCCATACCTGTAAGCATCACTACCTTTGTAACTGCGCCCGGGTTGCAACATCCCAAAAGGATAATAATCATTTGCAGTAATTACATCTGCAGTATAATAATTAACGACACCATTTGCATCTTCATCAACTTGTAACTTTTTGTCGCTCACTGTTACCAGGACATTACCCAAATGATTGCATAATTCGAATTGTCTTTCATTACGGGTAAATATGCTCACCGTACCCCCTGTAAAGCCCCCGGTAAGTGTCACGGGACTTGCGGCTACAGTTAATTTCGTTATCATGCCAATACGACTGCTTCCGTATAAATGGTTTTCAGTTTGCACAATTGCCTGTGCATTTTCCTTTTCATAAATGCTTACTACATTTCCGCTGGCGTCCCTTACATAGATCATCGTCTTAACGACTCCACCCGCGCCAGGGTTGATCGTTTTTGCTATACGGTTGCCGGTTGTATTATAAGTATAGGTAATAGTGGTACCATTACCTTTAGTGATACTTTTTATCTTCCCGTAAATTGTCCATTGTATGCTGTTGATCCCCTCTGCATCATCGGCAATAAGGTTTCCGATCAGGTCATAAGTGTAGTTATTGGGTGCGGGCTGGTCATCTATATCATTACCATAGTTGGCATCGGGCACTATGTCACTCACTTTTTTCAGTCGGTTAGTGTTCACATAATAATCATAGTTCATATCATCCATACTTACATTGCCTGCACTGCTGTTGCCATTTCGTTGATAGGTTAAGATATTTCCATTGGGGTCATAACTCACCCGTTCACGATAATCCTGCATTGTTGTTGGAGTAAAAGTGTTGTTATTGTTATTAAAACCACTATAGGCATTCATACCCACGATCCTGTTCAACTGGTCATACCGGTATCCATAAACAATTTGTCCAAGGCCGGTTCCGCCATTCAGTGTGCCCAGCTTCGGTACATTCACCAGCATACTGGCGATGTTGCCGTTAAAAAGTTCAGCACCTGTATTTACACCATCTCCATTTTGTGGCAGGTTATGCATACCATTAGCAAAAGGAGTTACGTTGATGTCAATAGGTTTATAATCGTTATTAAAATAATTAAGTGCAAATCCAAATGCATCTCTCGCAACAGTTGCATTCTGCACGTAGCCTGCATCTCCATCACGACCGATATCACCTTGCACATAAGCAGTGCTTATTACGGATGGATCGCACACAGTACCGGAAGGGTTGATCTCTGTTTCAAACACATCGGGTAAATCGCTTTCAAATCCTGTCTCAAATTCTATTGATTGCTGCGCCCTGTAAATTGCCGGTTGGTCAAATTGTGAGCGGTTTGTCACGATCAGTGCGGTACCAAGCACAGTACCTGCACCACACGCACCCGCTGCAGATATTGCAGTGCTGTTCACACCTTTCAGCAAACCTTGTATGTTATAAGCATAATCCATTCCCTGCACCCGAAGCTTACCATATTCTACACGCGCCAATGGGCCATACTTATAATATAAATACCTTGCATCGCATTCCCATAAAATTTGATCCCGGCTGGTTTCAACTAATAATAATTTATTATCAGCATCATATTTATATCGTTGGTGGAACGCATCCGGTTTTCCCGGTTGATAATGGACTTCATTTATCTTTCCGCTCAAAAAATCATACGCATAGGTCAATAGTTTAAAGCGGTTCATAGTTCCATCCATTTCGCTGATACCTTTATAATCCTGTACCAGTGAATCAATATTCCCATGTATATCGTAAGTATAGAATGTTGCCGTATGATGCAAAGGATCTGTGGCAAAATTCCAGGTCGTTGTAAAGCTTACACGATTACGCAGATTTTTTTGAGTGATCAATCCATCGAGGATCGCTAAATTGGGTGGAAGATCACCATAAGCAAGATCATAGGTGGTATGGGTGATCTGCTCTCTCGTACCCCCGGTAGTAAGGATCCAGTTTTCTAAAGCGGTTGGATCCTGGCTGATGGTCTGAGTCATTAAATTACCTTGTGGCTTCTGTCCTACTTCTGTAATTCTTCCAAGCAGATCAAATAATGTATAGCTGTAGTTATTATCTGCACTTTGTTGTGCATTCTGACTTACGACTAACCTCCCTAAAACGTCATACCAGAACTTTGAAACATTTGCATCAGGTGAATGCTGTGCGATAACTTTATTCAAACTGCTATACCGGTATTGTGTTATAAATTCATGGGGCCTTGCATTCAACGCGCCATTCGCACGATCTATCTTTACCTGGTCTGTATAAGTTGCACTGAAATCAGGTCTTACTCCTTTTGGCGGAACAGTTTTCACCAGGTTATTCGCCAGGTCATAATAAAACAGTGTATAGTGATACTCTTTACTGGTATAAGTAACATTAAAGGTCTCCGTACTTTCTATTGCAAAACATTTTGCACGATAAGCCGCTTCAAAATCTTTTAGTAAACTTTTTTTGCGTTCGATCCAGATTGAATTCCCGATCATCTCTGCTTGTTCAAGTGTACGCTGACAGGGATTCTCATGCACAAATATCCCGGCAGTATCACTTACGGGTTTTGCATCGCCGCAAATTACATTCTGGTTAGCGTTACCGTTATTTAGATAATCAGCCAGATTGCATGACGCACTGCTCGCAGCAGATGCATAGGTTCTCCAGCCAACCTGCAAACCCAACTTGTAATTCAGGAATTTTTCATACAGGATATTGCTGGCAATCTCATCATCGGTCGGATCATTATTGTTGAATACCGGTGCTGCATTATAAGTGGATGTGAACTGTGTCTTAAACTCAGACGTCAGGGTGCTGAGTTCCGCGCAACTAAAACAATGAGTGTTATTAGCAGAACCACATTTCAAGAATTCAGGGAATCGTTCCGGTGATGGTAACTGGTAATTTACAAATTGCTGCCTGCAACTGGAATCAACCTTACAGGTGAATTGTGTTGTACAGTTTACACATATAGTAAGCGATTGACCGCATGCCGCTAAATATCCGTCCGCGATTTGTTGGTAGGTCCTTGCAGGACTTAACTGGAACAGATAATTAAAATGATTAACAAAATCCGTCGTACAGGTACCGCCCGGTGCCGCACCAAATTTATCATAGAACGATGCGATGGCATGTTTGTATTGTTCGCAGGTAACAGGTGTTACAGGCTGGCAATTGGAGCAAACGGTAGTGGACACAGCAGCATAATTCACTACGTTAACTGTTATCACGAGGTTAGTGAGTACTAGGTCACCCGGAACTACACTGAGATTTGCAGTAGCAATGGAAGGCGTCATGATAGTAACATCGGTGCTTCCAATTCCAGAACAGTTGGCTGCATCACCCAGGCTGTCAATTTTCATGAGGTATACATTACTACTGTCATTTGTGGTGCCTGCATTATTATTACTGCCTGTAAGGATATATCCATTATCGGTCGAAGGTAATATTGAATTTATCAGCTGCCGGCCGGTTCGCTGGAATCTCTTCGTCCATGCAATGGTTCCGCTTGCGCTGACACGACTTAAAAGAACATCAGAATTAATAGTATTTTCTCCTTGTGCAACTACGTAATCGCCATTCGCCAGCCCATGCCAACCACCGCTGATGGTTTGCACCCCGGGTATAACAAGTTTGCGCACATTCTGGACTGTTCCATCTGAATTAAGATTCCAGATGCATAGCTGTTGGTTTTGAAGTGTAAAATTGTCTGTTATTCCGGATAGCGCCTGGTATCCTGTATTGGTCTTTACTGTCTTTACAACCCAGGTACTGCGGGCTTCTGCATCATAACGTCTTACCCATTGTAGTGCTCCATTCGATGTATTAAGCTTCATGAGGTACCCATCCATAAAAGAGGTCTGGCCATTGTAAATACCTGACACGACGATAGAATTTCCATCCTCCATGATACCGTAAGCATCATCAGAAGCACTGGTACTGACAGGATATTGCCTGCTCCAGATCACATTACCCTGTGCATCTGTTCTTACTACAAAACTTTGCGACAGTCCCCCGGAACCGTTTGCCCATCTGTAGATGCCGCAAAATGCAAAGCCACCGTCAGATAATTGCGTCACGTCAGATCCCAATTGTCCGTTCACATTTCCATCTCCATATTTCTTGGACCATTGCACATTACCCGATGCATCCAGTTTTATCAACCATGCGTCACCTACTGCATTACCATAGGATCGCGTAGCCCCGCAAATAATAAATCCATTATCGCTGGTCCGTTTGATCTGGCTGAATTCATCATTATTAACGCCACCCAGCGCTCTGCTCCATACCAGGTTGCCTCTCTTGTCGATTTTCATCAGGAGCCCATCAAAACCACCATTGCCGAATTGATTGGTTCTTCCGGCCACGATGTATCCACTATCAATAGTAGGTGCCGAATAACTTCCAAATTCATCCTTGGTTCCACCATAGAATTTCTGGTATAAAGTAGGGGTCCCGATCAAACAAAGTTGGTCACTACTTATATACTGGCAGGGTTCGGGATCGTAACAGTTTGCAGTGATGACTGTATCCTTTTGCTCACAAATTAATTGTGTATAGCTGTTGCAATTTTGCAGCGCATTGAACAGAACCTGTGTTAATGTATCCTGATATTTCGACCAGAGGAATTCATTAAGTTGAGGAAGTTGGCTAGGATCATATTCTGACGCGATCGCCAAACCTTTAATTAAAGCAAAGTTGGCACATGCACAAGAGTCAACTGTACCCGTAAGTTCCTGGAACAATTTTGGACTTTTGCCATAAGGTTTCGGCCATTCGATCATATAGGGATTACAAAGATTGCTCCGGCTAATACCTTGCGTTGCAAAAGCATTATTAATTACTTCTTCGAAACTAAGTGGCCCTGTTGTAACGCCGGGTCTTACATTACTGCTTCCATAAGGATTAGCTGCATCGCTTCCATTGATGCAAACTTGTTTCATTCCATTTGTAATAGTGGTAAGCAAAGCATTTCTTGTAGCCGTGTCAAGACTTTCCACTTGTGGACATTGCATCAATTGTGCCTTCCACATTTCAATATATCCATCGCAGTTTGTAGTGTAGTTGTTTGTATTATTGGTTGCAGGATCTAAATTCACACCGCTTGGGGGATTACCGGGTATACTCGGAAACCATGTCCACGGGCTGCTTTGTCCATTGCCTGTCGGGTTGCCTTGATTTGCGATTTGTTGATCCGTTTCATGAAAATGCAGCGTATATTTTTCTGCGATCAATTGATCATTCTCTACTATTGTACTTTGCTCTTTTATAAATTTATTTACATCCTTTCTTCTTTCGTTCATATAAAAGCCCTGGAAAGCTTCCCATAGAGTATTTTTATCTGAATCGGTTGTAACATCAGCGTAGGGAGGAAGTTTGGGGACAACAGAATAAATATTGCCGATGATACATTCCCTGCGTTGGATAGCATCGGTAACATTATTACACTTCACGGTTGCTCTTGCCATCTGCCACATGCTTGCCCATTTATCCGGGTTGGTGCTGAGCTTGATGAATTGATTATTTATTTTGTTCAGCATTACATCACGATAAGCAGCCGTTGGTGCCAGGATATAAAATGAATCATTATACGGCGCTGCAGTTGAACTGCCTGTTGTTAGGACATAATTTTTTGTCAATGCTTGTGCGTAGGTCGATGTTGAACTGAAAACATCTATCCAGTTATAACTGCCACGTAAATTTGTTTCTGCATAGATCAGTTTGTTATACTCCGGGTGATAAGGTAACAAAGCTTCGGCCCAGCTATCTTTAAAGAGATCCTGGAACGCGTCCTGATTCGTATTATTTAAAACATCATATTCATTGCTGGATGGCGGGATGAGGTAATGAATACTTTGATCTTTCATGCCTGATGCATCCCTGTAAAAATTGAGTTGACCTGCTGCATTCTTTGGTGATTTATAAAAAGGCTGACCGGAATAAAAGGTTGAAAATATATCATACTTCCTGTACATATTTATACTTGGCCTTTCCGCAGAAACAACAGGCGCAACTTCGATTGCGTATTGTCCGCTATAGGGTTTCATATCCTCCAGCATTTGTGAACGGATAGTAGCAAGTGAATTGGTTGTTGTGGTATCACACAGTAATTGACAATTGTTATAAGCGCTTTGATAAGCTGAATGTATTTGTGCTTCAAGTTCTGCCGATTGAGTTTCAGAAGGATTTAAACCAACACTGTTAAGATAATTGGTACGAAACACTGTTTCACTGACGCCAAGTTGTTGCAGGCAAGTTGTACAGGACGCAGCGATGGAACCACCAGATGGATTTCCGCAATCAGTTTGTGAGATCAATACAGCTGCAACCGAATCGATAAGCTGTTGACGCGTTTTGCAGACCGCATTTGCTTCAACCAGTTCAAGATACTTTTGAATGGAGGACTCGCTGATTGTAAGGGTTTTTCTTATACTATAGGAACCGGGCTCCAACTGACGGGAAAAACTGATCGTGTTTCCATTGATAGTGTAAGTAGGGCCACTTACCCCGCTCAATGCCGCTGTTCCTGTATTACAATTGTCATCGGGATTGATACTTACATTAGTGAACTTCCAGACAATTGGAACTGTATCACCGTTTACTTCGGTAATGCTTATTTCAAGGTCATATAAACAGTCATAGCACAGTTGAACACCTGCGTTACAGGACTCAATTTGCAATTTGTCCGGGGCAAGTTGATATTGAAAACTATAAGTTGTCTTGGCCGGAACAAGTACCGTATTGATAGATTCAAGACTGTTCTCTTTTATAATATTTGCGCTTTCATCAAGTAAGCTTCTTGTGATCGTTGATCCGTTTTGATTAGGATATAGTAGACTGTTATTGGTAGCTAATGCATCGAGTGAATTGGGTGATTCCCCGGCAAGTGCTGTCGCGATGGTACGCCCATGCATATCCACGTAACTTACACTCATCTGTCCATTGGCATCCTTCACCATGTTTTTTTCATAGTGAGTATAATTGCCTGCTTCTGTACCAAACAATCCATCCAGTTCCACCTGCGATGCTCCACCATAATAATACTTTATTTCCTTACCACTTCCCATCTTATGAGAAGCTCCCGCACTGCTTTGCATCATAATACGACCGGTTGCATCCGGCATATATCGTGTTACAGAATAAGGATAACCTTCAGCATCAGGAATAAATTTATTTTGTTGCTGATTGATTTCGTCATTAGAAGAACTATAATACCTTGATGTCCCGCTTTGTGCATTGAGTGGCGGTGTTGAATGATTTAACGGTCCTGCCGCTACAAGGTCAAAATATTTCGCGGGATCTTCACCGGCTAATTGAGTATTGAAAAGATTAAGATTTTGCTGGTATTGGATGATCCCGGAAATACCTGGAGTCGGCAAAATCTGTATAGTGGGTCGCCCCTGCCCATCATAAAAAGTCTCAGCGGTGATCGTACTTTGGGTAACATTATCCTTTGTCACAGTCTGCCGGGAACGTTGCGATCCATCAAAATATTCTACGGTCGATTTTCGTTTACCCTCTTCCGCAAATATGGTTGAAGCCTGCCAGTTAAGATTATTATTATGTCCTTCGTAAGAACATTTTCTTGCTGAGGTCCATTGCCCATCGCTCCTGTTACCATCGTTCTTTATATTTACGGGCCGGATACGATAATACAATACACCGGTATCATCATAGAATAAAGGAATAGAATAAGAATTAAATGATAAAGGAAGATCGATCCTCGTTGAATTGTTCTTAAACAATAAATTCTCATCAACGGTTGTCGTATTCGGAATATAATAGGCACTTTCCAATTCTTCTTCCAGCCATGCCCATTCAAGTTGTGTGTGGTTATTGCCTGAACCCGGGATCCATGACCAGGAGACTGAAACCTCATCTGCAGGATTACTGACCGACGGTGGTCCGGTAAATGTAAAGGGAACAACATTATTATTTAATTCAAAATACTGCGTTACCCGCATTTCATTTTCGAGCAATAGCACCTCACGCAAATCGAAATTGACAGTTCCCTGTGGTGTTATAGTAATAGGTCCAATGACCGTAACTTTTACAAATTCTGCCCCATCAAAACTGAAATAATTCTTTGCATTATATTTCGCACCCGTATTTTTATTATAATCAACGGTCAGGTCCCTTTCAATAAAATTTCCATAAGAGGAACTATGCCCATAATCAATTCTTACGCGGATCGTAGCGCTAAAGTTAACCGGTATGTAATTCGGTGTTTCTTCAATGATGCTAAGTGTAATAATATTTTTGATCTTACGTGAAATTTCTCCTTCTGCAGTATAAGAAACCTCAGCAAGTGCGTTCAGCAATAGCGGTTGTGAATAATTAGAAATGGGCGCAATGCCTGATAACCGGGAAAAGATCGGGGCCTTTTCAATTCCATCGTCATTTGCAAAGACAGGTTGGGTAGCAGAAATGGAAAATAAAAATAATGGTAATAGAACCCCTTCCTTTATTTTCAAAACAAAGGTATGCATGCTGGTATTTTTGAAATGATTGCTCATAAACAATTATTAACTTTCATTTACTCCATACTGATATAGTAATCCTCATAGCCTTTTGCCGCAACATATTCCCCTGACACTTTTCGTATACGTTGTGCGATTCTTACAGGTAGCGATATCGCAGCATCATGACTTATCTTTTTGAACCGGTAGGTTCTTACCCGTTCATTAATTAAAAACCATATCCCTTCTTTCTTTATAACATTATTTTCCAGGCTGGTAAATGCTGCACTATCGACCGGCATAAGTGTCCTTCGTAAATAAATTATTTCAACCGGCTCTTTGCTTTGAGTATATTTTACCTTTATTATTTCTTTTACCTGGTCCGTGCCGGGAAGCGGTTGGCGGCTCTTTAATTCAATAATGGTCATCTCTCCTTCGGGCGCAAGAAATGCTGAGCTATAGAGCTCATCCAATTTCCTTAAAGAAGAATCTACAGCAAGCATTACCGTCGGGCCTTCAAGAAGCTGCTGAATATTCTGCTCATTCGGGTAAACCATTATTACCCGCTGATCATTGCTTACCACCAGCATCAGGCTATCGTCTGAGATTTGTTCAGTATTACCATAACGGACATAAGAACCTGCAGAAGTATAGACGAACTCGGCATTAACTGTCATCGTATCCTCATCTGCAGCAGGGAACAAGGCTGTACATTTCTGTTCCACTTCAATATGAAGTGGAAGTTTTTTATAGCTATTACAGGCTGCAATGAATTCTTTTAAAACTTGCGGTCGATCCTCCACTTTTGTATTTTTCTTTTTTTGCGGATAAACTACAAGGGATATACACACACATAATAATATCGTAACTATTCTTTTCATTGTATCGCTGTAATACTTTTCTGTTTCGCACTTCTTGTTTCTTTGATTGTTTTGATTCCTTGCTTCGTTTCGGCTTTAATTCGTATTAACGTTCCTTCTTCGTCGTATTCATAAAAACTTGCGTAGTTGTTTCCATCAAGCTCGGAGACTAATTTCATACTTACCGGGTCATATACATAAGTTTTCATATTGGCATTGAATGGATGGATTCGTATATCATCAAAATAGATGGGTTGACCGCTGTTGTTCACAAAATTCATTGTCATCTGGGTCGCGCTCAAGGGAGCAGTAAATGATCCTTCATATCGTTGCCAGCCTTCGATGATAGGTCCGGTTGGTTTGAGTACAATGGCCGGGCCGCCTCCGGCATTAAACTGCAGGGTCACCTGGTTATTCGCATATGAATTCAAAGTGCATGGAATTCCGCCCTGTGGATTACCACACTCTTCCCTCACCCATGTCGTGAATAACATTTTTTTGTTTTCAGGTATACTGAATACAGGATTCATCATCGAATCTTTTGCAGGCAGGGGTTTGGTGTACTGGCATACATCCTGTGCAGCAAGTGACTGGTAACTGGTAGTTCCTGTATTTGAACTGTATGAAAAATCTGCGTGAAAGCTGTGGAATCCATCGGTGCCATTATAAGGTCGCGCAATATCTGCACTGCATAAACATTCAATGATATACGTACCGCAGGGAAGAAATACATTAAATGCCTGGGGTGAGGTTTCGCTGTTTAAAGTGAATCCGCCGACAACATCATTATTTAAGTTTTTTATGGTAATAGTTATATAACTCCTGTTAAAAATATAGTCGGGCGGGTACCCAAGCGCCACATCATGTTGATTGGTTATTAAATTAAATGAATAGTTCTGGGCATTTTCTATCTTGGTATACTGCACGGTTTTATAGAGTAAATAATAGTGAACAATGCTTCCGAGAACTTCACCATCCACATTATGTACACCGAGATTGAGTGACATACCGAGATTATTTACTTGAAATGTTGGTGCAAATGTTGGTGCATCGGAAGGTGCGGATGATAGTTTAGTATTCGTACCTCCCGGATCAATATATTGTTTGGTAGCATCCTGTTCATATAATAAGGTATACTTGTCAGGAACACCTTGCTTAACAGGAATTACTTTACTGGCTGTACTATTGGAAGCAACTTTGAGGACCTGCTTTCCCGTATGCGCATTAAAACCTGCGCTGTCTGCATTAAATATTTCTGAATGGGTGATCCCGTTGAGATCAATATGCCTGTTACCACAATTATTATTACTTGCATTATTTAAGGTTTCAGCAAAACGGTAATCCTCAAAATTCTCATTCATCATTTCATCATAGCGGCTGTTATTGGAAATTGCAACAGGGATCGTCTTTTGATAACCGTATTGTGCAGAAGTATAAATTTCAAGAGCATTCTTATTCTCCAGTTCCATGCCTTTCGCATTGAACCGTGTCGATTGATTATTCCAAACCCATTTTGTGTTTGATCTATTGGGGATGAGGATGGGGAGACTATGATGAAAATGCCAATAGGGTCCAAAATCTTTCAGGTAACCATTAACAGGCAGATTGGTTGCAAGCAACGGATCATTTTCTACGCGCTCGTCATAAAATACCATACCCTTATAACCCCTGAATACACCTAACAGTCCTTTGCGGTAAGGATTAATTTTCTTTTCAAGATACCCGTTGCAATTTTCAACTTCTGAAACATCACAACTGTTTGGACTGGTTACTGCACTTAATTTTTTGAAGACATCATTATCGGTTTGCCATTTTTCTTTAAACTCCAGTGCCGATGCATTAATGACTTTCGTGTCGCTGTTGACTAATAACATTCTGTCAAAAAAAACATTCGCGATTGGGTTTCCCATTTGTTCAACAACTGCGACGGAAGCACTCAGGATATTCCTTTTTCCACTTCGTACAATCCGAAACCTAACACCGACCCGGCTATAGGGTTTACCAGCTTTGTCAATGAAAATATAATCGGGAGTCAAATTAATAAGAGAGGAGTCGTTCTTATCCAGGTCAAGCACCCAAACTAACTTTTCGTTTCCCGATGACGCCATTACGGGGTCACATCCCGCTGTGCTGCCTGAATCGATGATATATAATTCATCACCACTTTCAAAAATGGATGAAGGAACATTGCTGCTTACAATTCTGCCATCAAGAAAATTCACACCGGAATAAACAGCATCAATATTCTTATAAGCCGGGGCCATTCCACTATAGGCCCAATAGGCAGGATAATTAATAGAGTACACCGGTTTGTCAAATTCATTATTGGTCCGGCTGATAACCACATCACCTGTCTCTGCATCATAGACCATATTCCGGGTAGTAACCTGGCTACCTTTCTTAATTACAATTACACTATCAACGATACTATGGTAATTGATCACTTTGGTACAGGTGACGGCACGATAGGTATTTTCACTTTTTGTTTTTACAGGCCAGATAAATGGCATCCACACAAATGGTGGGAACCAGTCGAGCTGTCCCTGTATCTCTGTGCTGGAGCTCTTTACGGAAAATTCGCGCGTATCAGTCATTAGCTCGATATCAATTCCCATATTACCTGCAATGATTTCTCCTCTTTGCGATGCATGGATAAAATCAAATTTTTCATTCATTCCTTTTAAGCCTGTATTCCGGTAGAAATTTTCAGTATAACTGATTCTTGTAGTTGAATCATTCTCAGCATAACTACTTTGACTTTTTACTTTGCCATGCATATCATTGGTCGCTACAAGGAATCCTTGCGATATCGCCCTGCTGTCTAATGCCCATTTCCAGAAAAATGCACCAAAACTGTTTTTGTGTTCCTGCTTATCGCTATCTGGATCAATTAAAGTGTTATTATAATAAACAGGAAAATCTTTTGCAGTATAAAATTCGGTGACCTGCCTGCCGATACCGGAACGGCTTTTATAACCTTCAGGAATATCTCCTTTTTTCAGACTTCGCACAGTTACTTTACTATAGCCAACAAGCGGTGCAGGAAAAAATGCATCAAGCACAGGCATTTCGATCGCATTATAACTGGTGGGTCCAAGTGGAAGTTCATTACTTATCTGTATCACTGTCTGGAACGGGTTTTCATCGCCACCTATTGAGGGTTCATAACTTGCAACACCACTGCTGATAGTTCTTTGCTGCCCGTTGAATATTTCTGAAGTAGTGTAATCGTACTCTGTGCCATATTGTGACGTAAACTGATTGGTCATCGCCTGCCAGTTATCTTTGAGTACCACTTTTTTTACCCGGTAGCCACCTCCGTATTTATATCCATCGGGATCATTCAATCGTACAAAGCACCGCGCTAGATCAACATACTTCGCTTTGTTTTCTTTTCGCATTGCCTCAATGGGATCTTTAAATGCATTGGAGAGACCCATCATCATTCCCTGGAACATTGCACCGACCTGTTGGAGCGTTGATCCTTCAGAAACATCATATCCTGCAAATGCCTGTCCTGGCAGTTGCTCCTTTAAAAACTCTAGTGCGGTCAGAGAAAGCGGGCTGAGATTATCAACCAACTTTAACTTCACCCATATTTTTTTATTGGATGCCGGCCCGTACGCGCCATAGTCTTCGATCACTCCATAACTGTTGACATACTCATAACCTTTTGGCATCTGGACGGCAAGCTTAAATGCTAATTGCTCCTGTCCCTGTATATACTTCAGGAAAACTTCCTGTTTTGTATTGCAGCCTTCAGGTACATTAACAAGAACATAATTGTTTTCATGATAACCTGAAAGCTTGATTGAATAAAGTAAATTCGAAAAAGTATTTTCATCCTTTCCAAAACCGGCTATATTCATCATGGTTGCGGCACGACGGTTTTGTACAAAAGCATAATCATCGCTTTCATAGTCAACTTCTATCTGCCCTCCGCTGGGAAGTAGAATTTTTTTAAGCCCCCATGCGCCGGCATACTGATCGGTAACTTGTTTTTCTGTTGAATTGCTGGGTTGGTAACTATATGCATAATCTCCATTTCTTAATCCGGCAGGGTTCAGTGAAGCAGGTTTATAATTTCCCCATCGGTCGCTTGTATTATAATTATAAACTGGATTACCCTGGGCAGATGCATAAGCAAATTTATATTGATTCTTACTTAACCTGTTCTTACCGTTATACGTGAAATAAATTCGGTCTAAGGTCAACTTACCTTTACTCGCATTTACATCATTACCATCTTTGATTTCAGGGACACCGCCATTATCAGGGGAATTCGCACAGAGTGTATAAGAGTATTCAAAATGAACGGTCTTGATCGGCTTTGCTCCCGTTAGTCCATTCTTTTTTACATCAGCCTTACTGTAAAGATCAATTTTGGATAGCCTCCTTACTGAATTATCGTAGGTCAATGTACCTTCCATTGGACCACCGATACCATTCCCATCCTTTCTGTCTTCAAGCGTAAAAAAAGCGATCATATTTTTACTCTCTATTGAATGGAGATACCAGCTTTCTCGCTCTCCGTAACTGATCATTGCTTTATCATCTTTGAGATCAGTTCGCTTCCCGCTATTAAATTGTGCGAGGTATAAGATATTCGATAGCGGAGTTTTCCATTTATGGTCCTCCCACGCGCCCCACTCAAGTTGCGTCCGGGAATAATTAAATTTAACTGAAGTACCCAGGTCATCTTCTGTGATACCATCACCTGTTACATCAACATAATCCGCGGAAAGTAATCCGGTAAGTAAAAAGGAATGTGCATAAGCTGGTGTTTCATTAACCTGCAGGTAGCCATCTTTCTTACTTTTTTTATCCAGCCATGATGATCCCGTCGTCGCATCAGCAGGATCAACAAGCAGCAGCTCGTCATCAGGAGTTCCGGGGGATTGAGTGGTGAATGTATAATCTCTTTGAAGTTTATTATAAACCGGAATACCATAAATATATCTTCTGCTGTCAGCTTCCGTAACGGTGATCTGGGAAATATGATTGGGCATTCTGTATTCACTAACGCGATTGATCGTTGAATAGGCGAGTGTATTTTGGGGAGTTAAAGGTGCATCTGGATTATAATTTTTAATGTAGTTGTCAAGTCCGATTTCAGAAGCCTCTTTGGCAGTAAGATAACTAACAACCTGTGTTCGTTTATTTCTCTTGGAAGGACCGGCAGTCGCTGCCATGTTCAGATCACTGAGTTTTTTTCCATCGGCACTGAATCGTTCCAGGATGGGCTCGATACTTGGGTTTGTTTTGCTTCCACCCAATTTATAGCGTACAAGGTCAGTACCACCAATCTTACTATACTGATCGTTATTCAGAACATTTGTTTCACCCGGGTTACGGAAATAAACATTTTCTGTATCACCAGATGCATCTTTGAAATTAAAAATGCTTTTTAATTTATTGTCTTTCTCCCATTCACCGATTGTAGTGGGTGTTTTGATCGTATTGAAATTAGCGCCAACATGTCCCGGTATACCAATATCAGCGCCGATACTCAGGCTTTTGTCCTGCGATTTGGTAAAATTGTCGCGCACAGCACCATAATCACTTCTGTATAACCGGATACTGCCGCCGGTACCTTCACCGCTGATTGAAAATACATCATAACTATATTGGGGAACTGAAATGACAGGCGTCTTATCAGTAACTTCTTTATCATTGAACCGGGTAAAATCAACAACTGCATCACGATTTTTGTTTGCTTTTTGATAGTACAAATAACCGATCATGGGTTTTATCTGAACACGATCTGCCGGTTCAATCGTGGATGTTTGTTTATAAACTTCTATTTCTCCTGAGATAAAAGCGCCGCCTATTCCGCCACCGAGTTGAAAATGCCCGGAGTAAGCTTCGTTAGTTACGGGCATTCTTATAGAAGGTATATAAGATGGTTTTGAAAAGCTGATAGAAGATGATAAGATTGAAGCTGTTCTTGATGAAAAATAGGGCTTTGCTGTAATGATGGCATTATAGTCATCAAACACCGTAACAGTATAGACTGTCATATGCCTGTTGTAGCTTGCCTGCTCATTTATTTGTAAGGATCTGATTCCATACCTGGAATTATAACTAGTTGAAAGACCTAACGAACCTGAAATTGATCTGGCATCTGTAATATATTTTGATGCACTTAAAGAAGCATTCGGGGAGATAGTAAGACCTCCGCGTGAACTCAAATTTGCATTAAGGCCAACACCAATTTTCAGACTTGAAATACTTGAGTCAGATTTTTTTTCAGTACTTGCAAGACTTGCTACCTTAAATGAAAGGCCTCCCTTGATACCAAGCTCGAGTGATGGCCCCAGGTAATTATTTAAAGAAACACCCAATGAACCGCCGATAGTACCTTTAGCCTTCTTGAGCCCCGTAAATTCAAAATCCGCTCCCAATCTTCCACCCCATGTGATATTGGGTTTCATCATTTGGGTGGTTATGAGTTTTTCTGATCCATCAAAATCATCTGGCACACCACGCATATTACGGCTGACAGTTCCGGGATTGATATTCCATCCGAGTCCGACCCAACTTGCTTCCTGCTCAGGGGAAATTCCACCATCATAAAAAATATTGACAGGATACCCGCCCACATCGAGTAATGGAATGTTATAACTGAAATCACCGGTAAAAAGATTTACCAGGTTATCCGCTCCTGCCGGTTTGAAGCGGCTCATTTCCGGTTGAGTCGGACCATCGATAAATGAATTAACTTTTTTATCAGCTACATTTATTTTTGATTCAGTAGTTGCGCGGGGGTTGGAACTTTTCTTTGTTGAAGAATAAAAGGAATTTGTTTTGAAAGGGTTGATCAGTTCTGGAAAATAAACAGGACTTGATGGAACATCTTCGCTTCTGTTGGACAAAGCGAAAACGGGTGCAAGGGTTCCGGTATAAAAAACAAGGAACAAGATACAAGCAACAAGCTTCCGGTATTTTACTGCTAACGACTGGATCATAAAAAAATCAATTAGATGAATTTGTCTTTCTTATACTGAATGGCACTGAGTGACTTTTACCTTGCAGGTCCGTTATTTCGAGCGTATAGACCTTTCCTTCTTCAAAATGCCTGTTGAGTTTAAACAACAGGAAATTATCACCATAACTTATTTTTTGTGATAGCTCCTGCATTACCTTTCCATCGGCATCCTTAACTTTCACCGTAGCTTCATACTCTTTACTATAAGAGTAATACTTGATGAAAAGGTTCTTATCATTGATATAGTTTACAGCAGCGTTATCGGAATTATCATTTAATAAAATATAAGCGCTCGTAGTAACTTTTACTTTTGTTGAATCGGGTGGACCCAGTGTGAACGTCCACACCTCTGTTTGTCCCGAATAATTAAATCCATTCTTTGCTATTACCTGCCATGCATAATTTTTACCCGGTTCTAAAGATGAATACGATGAAGGCAGGTTTTCGAATACGTTGCGGATATTGCTGTTTGCATACACAGGTATATTATTAAAGATGGCTTGCGTTGCTGATTGACCTTCCATCACTTCGACAACAGAAATATCATAGCTGAGGTTGCTGAACATTTCTGTGGGTGCCGGCGGGATCCAGCTAAACTGCGGGTAAGTCGTTTGCAGTACAGATTTATCGGGCGGTGTATTTAGTAACGGCGGGCTTAATGGATTAATATTAATTCTTACACACTCATCGGCAAGTGCCTCATTTGCTTTTTCCTTTTTAAAAACCCGGTAACAGGCGATATAAGAACCAAGCGGGATAAAATTTCCGGAGAGTTCTGATGCGAGATAATTGAACAGCACCGGTTGTACGTCGCGGTAATTGATCACCTTTATACCCTTTCCTGTAGTAAAATTCCTGGTGACGGCAGCCAGCACAAGTTGACCTGTTACTGCATCCTGCAGGTTGAGCGATAGCGAAACATCCGTCATCTCGCTGCTATTGTTCACCAGCACAATATTCCACAAACTTTCTTTTTGGATCATGCCTGCTGGTGGCAACTGTACATTCACGGTGAACTGGGCCTTCAGGAGTAAAGGCAGTGCAGCGCAAAGAATAAAGATTATTTTTTTCATCATATCAGAAGTATTTAAACCATGATACCCTGCCCATCTCCACAGGAAATAATGTTTGATAAATAGTTGGCAGAAAAGATTTTTCGTATTGAAATTGTAGACCACCCAACTTTTTTATTTCAAACACGAGTTGGAAATTACCACCCCAATAAACTTTTCCGTCAGTAGTCTTGTTGTATTTTCCGCCTGCACCCATTCGGAACTTTGAACCTGGCGAATAATCTGCGTTGGCTTCAACAGTAAAATATTTTAACTCCTGTTGATCGGTCAGAGTATAATTGCCGCTAACTTGAAATTTCCGGAGCATGACAGAATGTGATAGTAAGTACGTAACACCCTTATAATTGATGAATCCTGAATCGGTTCCTTTATTGGAATAGCGGTTATAAATAACAGAGCTCATCATCCGGGTTCCGGATAATGAATAAGTATAAACCAAAGTCCCGTTCAGTATATGATAGACATTTTCCCTTACACGTTCACGGTTGATAATATAGAGCTGCGTGCCTGGGAAATACCCAACACTTATTGATGGCCATTTAGGAAACTTTACATTTAATTGCGCACTGGTAAAAACAGTTGTTGTCTTGAAAGTTTTTTCAGTGAAAGGGTTGGTGAAATCGTTTCTTCGAAGCATAGCCACGAGATTTATATTGTCTTTCACGAGAGACTGGTCTGCTTTAAGCAACCATGCAGTTTGATCGGTATTATAAGTAAAGAGGCTGAAGGATTGGAAATTCTCACCGGTCTTCCTGAAAAACCCGCTCAGCCTTGTATGTGTTTCCGGAATGATCGTTTTGCCTTTGATACTGATTCCAAGATTGGACTCATCTGAAAATCTGAACAAGCTCCCGCTTTCTTTGTTATCTACTATAGTTCCTGATACAGGTCGTGTTGACTTCGCAACCTCGGCACTTATACTTACGTTTTCATTCTTCCTTAAAATTCCTTCAACTGAGTAACCTACGATGTTTATGTATCCGTTAACGGTGTCATTTAGTACAGTTCCGTAATTATATTTTTTACCGGTGAACAGCGAAAGGATAACAGCTTTTTTATCAATATCACCAATACCAAACCGGCCCATCAGTAAATTTTGCTTGGATGCATTATTATTTCTTCCGAGGAAATCCCTGAAACCATAATCGATCTTACCAATCGCGAAAGCAGCATAGATGCGTGGGTTGTACTCAATGTTCAGTCCTGTGAGCGAAACATTGCTTGCTGTTAGTTCTGAATAGTTAACTATTGTACGACCAATACCGATACTTTTTATATTGGACATGATCTCTTCCCATTTACTTTTACTTTCGTTAGGGATACCGTATTCAGAATTTATTTCTTCCAGCTCTTTGATATTTGTTGCACTGTAAATTTTGTTCCGGAGTGTGGCTACCTGTGTGGCAATTTTATTTTTCAGGCTGTCATGCTTTCCCTGCAGCTTCGAAATAATTTTCTGCAATGAATCGAGTTCACTTCGTTTCTTCATGGTATAATCCCCGATACCTTTCATAACGGAATCAACCTGTACATTCATCCCAGGCTGAGCATTCCGGAGTCGCTGGTAATAAAGTTTTTCACGTTCTTCAATGATCAGTTGTGTCAGGTCAGGTTTATTCAGGAAGATGTTTATATCATTTATTTTCTCATACTCTTTTTTAATTTTGTCCTCAATTACCTTGAGGTCGGGCTTTTGGAATTGGCTATCAATGATTCGTTGCAGCGTAAGGTCTTTCATATTCGAGAGAAAAGAATTCTTGTCGAGCTGCAACCCGAGATCTAAAAAATTTTTGAACCATGGCGAATTGCTTTTTCGTAATAGAAAATTAAATCGGTAAGAAACTTTATCGTTAACGGTCACGTTAATTGAACTTTGTAATGTGTGTTGTCGAAAATCTCTTTGATAGTACGGAGTATCGGAATAGGACCGGTATAAAAAATCATAGAGAACATTACCATGTACTTTTATGGCAGAGGTCCTGGGTTTTCGAATTTGTGATTCATATTCATTCTTTGCGAACCGCCCAACTTTTAAGGTCTTGCATATGCCGCTATAGACCCATACCGAGTCACCTTCGTTTAAATATCGCGGGTTGATATCTAGTACCTTTATCCTTGGAAGGGTATCGCCTAAATTTATTTTTGGTTGTTGTGCAGACATAGTATGCGTGGTTAACAATACGAGTAACAAACACGATATTTTTAGAGTAACCGGCATCGGCACGATCAATTTACTTTCACACCCAGCTGTTTTTTTATACTTTCATTTTCTGCTGATAACTTTTCGACCTTATTATTCAGCCCGATAATATAGAGTGTCAGTTCTTCGATCTTTTTAAGGAGTACAGCTTGATTATCCCCGAGGTCAATTCCTTCTTTCTCGACGACAGCTGCAGTTGGCACTTCCGGCAAGTGCTTGTTCTTTTGAATAAATTCTTCAAGGGATTTTAGAGAAAGAAGATCATAATTAGTATGAAAAACATAATCGGGCCATGTCTGCTGATCTACTCTTACTTTTCTTGCACGAACAGAACCTTCAACAAATAGTTTATAGGGGTCACTGAAATTGGATGTACCAATACCTACTTTGCCTGTGTTGTAAAAAATATTGGATGTAGAAGTTGTCCATTGTGATGAACCACCACCGCCTGATGGTGTTTGCCAGCTTGCAAGCCCGTTGGCATCTGATGTAAGTACTTTGCCTGCTCCTTGGGTACCATCAGCAATTTTAACTGTGATAAGTTCAGTTAGCCCATCCGTATTAAATCGTACAATTTCCGGTGAACCCCAAAAAGCAAGTGCAGCGTAATTAGTTGGAGACATATCACCGTTGTATTTGAAGATCCATGTCGCACTATTATAATTGCTTATGCGATCCTTCCCAAATTGATAGGCATTGATATTGCTCCCTACAGGCACATTGGGTGCAAAGGCACAAACAACAGTATTATAAGTACCAGAAGCGTATGGCGATACAGAAACAAATTTGGCCACTGATGCACCCCAGGTTCCTATCCCACTTTGTACTGTTAAGAGATCCTCAACCCAATCTGCAGTAGCTATTGTAACTTTCCCAGTTGAAGCTACACTCAACCCCTGGTAATGGATCTTGTATGCCTGGCTGCTTATTGTTCCACTCTCTGCCACGGTGAGCTGGTTCCCACTGATGAAACCTGTTATCGTTCTTCTTGTTCCATCTGCAAACACAATAAAACCACCAACTAACTTATCCCACCAAAGAACACCGCTACCATTAATAGTGGTGCCTGTTTGGGATGCAGTACCGGTAGAGTAGATAACCGGACTTACATGAAAAGGATATGCAGGATTGCCTATTCCGACTCCTACATTTCCAGTATTATAATAAATGCTCGAACCATTGGTACCCCATTGTGATGAACCACCACCTGACGGTGTTTGCCAGCTTGCTCCACCAAATGCATCTGACGTAAGTACTTTACCGGCTGCCTGGTTTCCATCAACAAATCGCATGGTACCATTAACATCTAACTTATATGTTGGTGAACTCGTACCAATACCAATATTACCTGCAGAGTTGATAACAAAACGATCAAGACTTGCATCACCATCAACAATCCTGAAAAGACCAGTCGAGCCTGAATTTATAAAGTATGTCTTTGCGCCACCTGTTGTGTTAGTTAGGTAAAGACTTGGACTGCTAAAGCCGCTATTGCCTGATTGAAACAATTTAACCGAAGCTCCGACATAGAGCTTATGCACGGGTGTGGTGACAGTACTTGACCCCAGGTAAGCGGGGTTGGCTGAATTATTAGATGGATAACTATTGTTATTATTGGCCGTCTGGCTTATTGATATGTTTGCAATGATTAATAAGGGACAAACAAGTAAAAGATGTGATCTCATATGCAGTAGGTTTAGAGAATCTATATGGAGATTTTAAGGAATCAACTCACCCCTATGAAACTATTTCATAATATAAGCAGGAATAAAAAATAAGATGTAACTGCGCAGATCAGGCAGTTAATTGTGCAGAATCGCACACCACCTGTTTTCGAACTGGCCTAATTTAAGTAAGAGTAATCTGTGAATGTCATTTCAAGAATGTACAATACCTGTCAGTTCATAATTTGGCGAAGATGAAAATTCAAGTTGGAAAGGAAAAAGATCAAGGAACCAGAATACAGCCAACTCTTGTGTTACTATCTTTATATCGTGCAATACTTTTGTTGCCAAATATGACTAATATCGCATTTAGATACTATGGAAAATGATTTTTTGTTACCCGTTACCTTCCAAGGGAAAGAAAGAGAATTTCCGGTCAGATTCCTTAACTACGGTTACAGCAGCAAACTAGAAGTTGAGATAGACGGAACAAAAATACTTTTTGAACCGGACGAAGAAAGGAATTGGAGGGCGCTGATTTCCTATGAGGACCTCGTCGCAAATAAAAACATAAGCCGGGAATTGCTGGAGGCAGTGGCGGGAGTTATTGAGGAAATCACAAAATGATCGGCCAATGAACTATGCATCTTTCCTAATCTGCAACTTGAAACTCTTTCTAATCAATATATATAAGATAGCAGTTAGCGATAAAGTCAGTATGATTTGTTTGATCTGCACACGAGTAAATTTACGTTATGCGAGGCGGACACTCTATGTGCGAAAACAATTTCAAATATTTTGGACTTTATCTCATTAATACATACATTAGACATTCGATTGATAATAGAAAAGGTTTAATGGTTAATGGTTTTTGATTAGATACCCCCGCTTTCAATCGGGGGTATATCTTTTATACTACACGGAGTATTTATTTAAATTATCCGAAGTGCAAACCAGGCTTAGAACAACTTTCTGATATTTTACAACATCTTCACAACCCTTATCAAAGCATTAACCTTGTTCATGATAAGGATCCTATTTAAAATGGAACACCCTCCCTCCTTTCACCTGCACCTTTTTATGTAAGGGATAAATTTGGTAATGATCTTTCTTTACTTCACGGTAACCGAAGTTATAGCAGAAATGAAATTCATTTTTGTTATTGAGACTACCAATTGCAATGTGCGTGTAAAATCCGAATTCAAAGCCCTCTCTCACCAACACATCACCTCTTACTTGCCTATCAGGGTTCTTCGCATCATAGAGCTTTTTAAGTATCCGCATATTTTTTTTAAGGATTAGGCCAATTGTCCTGATCTGGCTATGCTCATTGGTCTTGATTGCATTATTGTATTCGTCCTTGCATCCTGCATCACAAAATTTTTTATCGGATCGTCCTGATCGGATTGGCTTCTCACAATTCAGGCAAATAGAAGTACTTACTCGCATCATATGAAAATACGACATTTTTTTTATCCGTGTATACACGGGTATAGATAAATACACACGGGTAATATTCGTCTCTCGCTTTTTGCCAACACTACATTCGTTCCGGAAATGGAGGTTAATTCACGAAAAAAGAAAAACATGAAAACAAACCATGTATTGTTGATTGGCTATGTAGGCAAAGAACTGGAAATAAAAGAAACGGAAAATAGCTGTAAAAGAGTAAGTATCCGGATGGCCACCCATTACTTACAAAAAAATGAAATCGGTGAAAAAAAATTCAATACCGTATGGCATGATATAGTCGCTTGGAACGAAAAAGCCGAATATGCTGAAAGAAGTTTTGTAAAAGGCAGTAAAATAATGGTGGATGGCTCGATAGAATACAGAAAATATCTCGACAGATCCGGCCATACGCGGTACATCGTACAGATTAAAGCACACAGTTTGATTAACCTGGATCGCTAAAAAGTAATTATAAAATGAAACAATTCAAATATAAAGGTTCACATAGAATTATATATTGGGGATGCGTTTTTGATTCATTACTGGAATTAAAGTACGCTTTATCAATTCAGGAAGAATATGAATTTCTGCGTTCACATATTCCTGTTTACTATGATCCGATCACAAGGCGTCCTACAAATTATATCAGGGATAATATTCGTCGCTACACGCCCGATTTTCTCATTCGCCATAAACTGACGATGAAAGCTTACTGGATTGAAATAAAACCGAGAGCGTTTTCCGATATCGCACAACTTACGCTACGTAAGGAAGTAGCGGAAAACTATGTCAAATGGAAAGGATATGATTGGATTTATAAGGTCATATATGATGATGAGATTATTTTAACCCTTGACCAGTTAGTGCAGTTCAATGAATGCTGCTCGCTGATTAAGAAATCAGCAAGGAAAATTGCATTTGAAAAATACAATAAACGTTTTGATCGTACCGCACCATCTTTCTTTTCAACAGTTCCGGATAATAACCGTGTATGTTTTGTCCTATTCGGCCAGGAAAGTTCTTTGAAAAAATTTGCTTAGTCCGTTATTGCATCCGCTCCTTCCACGGATAATCTCCCCACTGCAAAGCCCGTGTTCGCTCCCCATACACAACCGATTCAGCGAACCCATGCCTTTGCAATCCTTGATCCGTTACAGCAGATATTTCATAACGTCCTGCACAGACACGCAACTGGAGATGGCCGCTGGCCAACACCAGTTGCTATATAAATCAATAGTGGTATTTAAATGCGGGACGGGAAATCAATGTTATATCGTTTTTTAGCATTCCCCGTCCCGCAATAAAATACCAGGCCATTAAAAGACACTAAAAAAGGATTCTTTGTGACAAGCATGTTGAAAAAACGAGCTCCTTTAACATTGGGAAAATGAATATTTAATTTATCATTGACTAATGGAAAACAAATGGCAAACGCTTCAGGTTATCTTTGATTTGGTGAAAAATGACAACCAACCTACGAAGAGCATCATTCAAACGAATATGATAATCGCTCGCCTCAATTTTCCATGGGATGAAATTGTACAACATCTTAATGAATTACAACAGGATGGTTTGATAATTCTCACACAACTTTCCACGGCTGTTGTTTCTCTTACTAATAAAGGCCTACAGCATGTCGCTGCACAATCTGATATAGCTCATTAATTTCTGTTTTTCATCATTGGTATTACATGGCAACGTCCCTTGCGACGCTCCGTTCATCGTTCCGCTCAATATGCGTCAGTGGATGATTGCCGGCAATACAGTTTTGTAACGAATCGGGCCAATGCGAAAGTCAAGTTCGCGCCTGCAATTGTGCGGACTTTTTTTGGTACACCAAAAAATTCCGGCATAAACACATGCTCATCCCACAATCCATTCTTTTATTCCGTTGCTTTTTGGTGATTAAGAGAGCAGGCACAGGAGGAAGACTTTCTTTTTTCCCTTTTTCTTTTACAAAACATTTTTTTTCATCATTAAAATTCAAAAGTTATGGAACTCACAGGAAGAATGACAGCAGATGCAAAAGTCAGCATTTTAAAAGATGACCGTAAGGTTGTGAACTTTAGTATTGCAATTAACGACAGCTACAAACCAAAAGGAAGCGAAGTAACCATGAAAGTGACCACGTTCTTTAATTGCTCCTACTGGAAGAATCCCGGTATTGCGGAGTATTTAAAAAAAGGAACTCTGGTTGAACTATCCGGACGAATCAGCGTAAACGCCTGGACAAATGCAGAAGGTCAGGCAAGAGCCAGTCTGAATTTTCATGTTAATAGCATTAAACTTCACGGAAAGGCCGGAGCAACTGTAAAGGAAACCATTCTGGCAGTTGTTGAAACCAACAACCCAATTGACGATTTACCATTCTGAAACAGTCAAAGAATCAATTTCTAATTATTTATTAAACCGCAGCAGATACCGCCTGCGGGATAAAAGTTAAAGCTGGGTAACCAATTATGGCACACAACTTAAATTTTAACGAACAAACAAGACAACACAGTTTTTTCTCAGTTAAGGAAAAAGCATGGCATGGTTTAGGAAAAGTCGTGAATGATTATCCGACAAGTGCCGAAGCCCTCAAATTTGCCGGTTTGGATTATGAAGTAAGTAAAGAAAATATTTTTACTACGCTTTATGATTCTGACCAGCAACCAACAGATTCTGCAAATCAAATCAAAACACATTTTGCGACCATGCGAAAAGATACAGGCCATGTATTAGGTGTAGTTGGTAAGGATTATGAAATCATTCAGAATGTAGATGCCTTTTCCTTCTTCGATTCTATTGTTGGCGGTGATGGCATCCAATATGAAACAGCAGGAGCACTCGGTAAAGGTGAGCGGATTTTCATTACGGCTAAATTGCCTTCCTATATCAAAGTAGGCAACAATGATTTAATTGAACAGTATTTATTCCTCACCACTTCGCATGATGGTTATGGAAGTATTACCGCTGCCTTCACTCCTGTTCGCATCGTCTGTAATAATACACTGAACGCAGCCCTCCGTAATCAATCCAACAGTATTAAGATAAGGCATACAGTTAATGCTAAGGACAGGTTAGAACAAGCTCATAAAGTAATGGGAATCTCTAACCAGTTATCCGCACAATTAGAAACTATTTTTAATAAGTGGACAAAAGTAAAAGTAACTGACCCGGAATTGCAACGCCTGATTCAACTGGCAATGGTGCCCAATAAAGAAGTATTGAATAATATTCAATCCGGCAATCTGGATGAATTATCCACCTGCTTTAATAATATGTGTAATTCAGTTTATGAATATGCAATGACCAGCCCGACACAGCAAGAGGAAACAACAAAAGGAAATTTATTTGGAGCATACAATGCGGTGACAGGATATTTTCAAAATGTCAGGAATTATAAGAATGATGAAGCAAAGTTGAAAGCAATGCTCTGTGGTGGAACCGCACAAGCAAGAACACAAAAAGCCTTCGACCTTTGTGAAAACTTTTCTAAAGGCCAAATGGGCATGGTCAATTAAAAATTCAAAGCCCGGAAACGAGCCGACCGTTTGGTCGGCTCGTTGGTTTATTTATAAAGATGAATGATAAATATTTTTCGGATATATCAACTAACAACATTTATTGTTATTCATTATTTCACTAAGATCGGTTTTGGTCTTTTGAAGCGTCCAAGAGCTTCCGGCATAAACACAAATCCACACACAATGCTATCTTTTATTCCGTTTCCATCTTGGACTTTATCGCCCAAAACCGGGGGATGTTTCATAATAAATTTTTCAACTTAAAATGTAATTATTATGGAAAAGGAAATGAACAAACCAGACTGGTATCAGGTTGCAGAAGTGGAATTGATCTATAAGACAAAAGTGAAGCCCTCTCAACGCCCAAAAATTTCATGTGCCGAAGATTCATTTAAGATAGTACGGCAAATATGGGATGCTGACAAAATCGAATTGATAGAGCAGTTTAAAGTATTACTACTTAACAGGGCAAACAAGATTCTTGGAGTATTTGATGTTTCATCTGGTGGGATTACAGGGACTGTGGCTGATCCAAGAATTATTTTAGCTGCATCCGTTAAAGCAAATGCGGTTAGTATCATACTATGTCACAACCATCCTTCGGGAAGTCTTATTCCAAGCCAGGCGGATCAACAACTTACGACTAAAATAAAATTAGCTGCTCAGTATTTTGACATAACGGTTTTAGACCATATTATCATAACTGCAGAAGAGCATTATTCTTTTGCAGATCAAGGGCTGCTCTAAGCCCTTTTTTTATTCATTAAATATTTGATTGCTACCATCGTTTAAAACTTCCCCTGCTTCAAATCAAAACAGCATTGCCCCGTGAGCCTCGATTAATTTTGCAGGAGAAGCAAATCTAACCTGTGCTTACATTTCGTTAAGCTGCTGGATGAAATTTTTCAAACCGGCTTAGATTGCCTCTTTTCAGCAATCGGCCAGATGTACGGTTGTATCACAACCGGGATCTGGCCGCCCGGTCACTCCGGAGTCGTTGGGCGGAAATTGAAGAGGATGATAAAAGTTTTTGAAATACTTAATGTGAAAATGAAAAGAGATGAGTGAAAAAAAAGTGAACCGTACAAAATGGTTTCATATCAGGTTGACATCTGCTGAATACAAAAAGATCAACGACGCGTTTTCAGTATCAACCTGTCAAAAGATAAGCGAGTATGGTCGTAAACTTCTGCTCCAAAAACCAGTTACTGTCTACAACCGGAACCAATCACTTGACGACTTTATGGCAGAAATGATTCTGTTAAGAAATGAACTGAATGCTCTCGGCAACAACTACAACCAGGTAGTTAGAAAAATGCATACTCTTGACCATTTACACGAATTCAAATCATGGATAATTATGAACGAAAAGCAACAGCAAAGTCTTTTGCAGAAAGTAAGTCAAATAAAAGAAAAAATCAATTCAATATCTGACAAATGGTTGCAAGAATAAACACAAGTAACAGCTTGAACATGGCGCTTAATTATAACGAACAAAAGGTCAAACAAAAGAAAGCCGAATGTATTATGGCAGTCAACTATCCAAAGGATCTAAACGATCTTAATTTCTATGCTAAACTCAACCGGTTTAAAAAACTTACTTCTTTAAATGAGAATACGAAACGCAACAGCTTGCATATATCACTAAACTTTCATCCATCTGAAAAATTAGACAGAGATAAGCTCGAACAGATTGCCACCACCTACATTGAAAAGATTGGGTTTGGGAAACAGCCCTATTTGGTCTATGAGCATAATGACGCTGGGCATCCACACATACATATTATAACAACAAATATTCAGGCAGATGGAAAAAGAATTGAGCTACATAACATCGGCCGAAATCAATCGGAAAAAGCAAGAAAGGAAATTGAAAAGCAGTTTAGCCTGATAAAAGCTGAAGGCAGAAAGCAAATCATTGAAAAGAAAGAAGTGAACAATCAAAGAATTCACTATGGCAAATCCGAAACAATGAGGGCTATTACGAATGTACTGGATACAGTCATTGATCAGTACAAATATACTTCGCTGCCCGAATTAAATGCTGTGTTGAGGCTTTATAGTGTTACAGCAGATAGAGGCAAATCAGGCTCAAGAGTTTATGAAAACAAAGGGTTGCTATATCGCATACTGGATGAGAAAGGAAATAAGATTGGTGTGCCGGTAAAGGCAAGTCTTATTTACAGTAAGCCTACACTTAAATACCTGGAGAAAAAATTCATTACAAATGAAATATTGAGACAAGAACATAAGAAGCGATTAAAAAATACAATTGACTGGTCCTTTCTTAAAAAACCAACTCAGCCATTAGCCTCATTAATTGAATCTCTTTCAAAAGAAAGAATACATGTCTGTATAAGACAAAACGAACAAGGAATAATCTATGGCGTTACATATATAGACCATCTAACCAAATGCGTATTCAATGGAAGTGATTTAGGAAAACAATACAGTGCAAAGGGGTTACTAGAAAAATGCAGGGAGAAGGAAGTCAATAACTCCAAAAATAAAATGCAATTGCCTGAGAAAAATATCGCAACTGCAAAAGACCGTGAAGAAATTCCATTTAACCGGGAGGATATCAGCTTTGTTGATAAAATAACAGATATGGTGATGACTGCTTCAGGTCAGTATGCTTTTGTACCATATGCTTTAAAAAGAAAGAAGAAAAAACAGAGGCGATCATAACAGAAAGAAAATAATATGGCAAACACAGGTGAAGATGAAAAAGGATTGCGAAAGATAATGGACCTGACAAGGATGATGAGTATCGCCATACTCTTAATTCATACTTATTATTATTGTTATCGTGCCTTTGATGAATGGAACTTGTCAGCGACAATTTCTGATACTCTTTTAAAAAATATTGCAAAAACTGGTTTATTTGAAAGTTTTCAAAAAGCAAAATTGATTGCCTTGGGTTTACTAATTATATCACTACTTGGCGTAAAAGGCAGGAAGAAAGAAAATCTGAAATTTAGTACCTCCATTATATATATGGCTGTCGGTATATTCATTTACTTTCTAAGCTATTTGTTTCTTGAGAGCAGTTTTGATCCCGGCACAAAAACAATTGGTTATATAGCAATCACAGCTACAGGATTTCTATTCTTTTTATCTGGCGGCACTTTATTAAGCAGGATTATAAAGCAAAGATTAAGTACCGAAGTATTCAATAAGGAGAATGAGACTTTTCCTCAGGAAGAAAGATTTTTAAACAATGAATATTCGATTAATCTGCCCGCACGATATAATCTGAAAGGAAAGATCAGGAAAAGCTGGATCAATATCATTAATCCATTCAGGGCCTTGCTGGTTATCGGCTCTCCGGGATCCGGTAAATCTTTTTTCGTTATCAATCATGTTATCCGGCAGCACATAAAGAAAGGTTTTTCCATGTTTGTGTATGATTTTAAATATGATGACTTAACAAAGATTACATACAATGCTTTACAACAATACAAACATTTATATAAAGTGAGACCGGAGTTCTACGTCATTAACTTCGATGACCTGTCAAAAAGCAACCGATGCAATCCATTAGACCCTTCAACGATGTTTGATATTACGGATGCCGCGGAATCATCGCGGACAATTATGATGGGGCTCAACCGAGAATGGATCAAACGACAGGGTGATTTTTTTGTAGAGTCGCCTATCAATTTTCTGACAGCAATTATTTGGTTCCTGCGTAAATACCAGGATGGAGCTTTCTGTACATTACCACATGTTATCGAACTCATGCAAGTAGAATACGATAAACTATTTACAGTACTAAGAACGGAACCGGAAATAGAAGCATTGATCAATCCCTTTGTTACCGCTTATATGAATGATGTGATGGAGCAATTAGAAGGACAGATCGCTGCTGCAAAAATTGCGATGGCAAGATTAGCCTCACCACAATTATACTATGTCCTCTCTGGAAATGATTTTACGCTGGATATTAACAATGTGAATGAGCCAAAGATTGTTTGTATGGGTAATAACCCCCAGAAACAGCAAGTGTATGGAGCAGTGCTTTCCTTGTATATCACCCGCTTGATAAAGGTCGTCAACAAGAAAGGAGGTATTCCATCGAGTTTGATCTTTGATGAATTCCCAACTATCTATTTTCAGGGAATGGATGGATTGATTGCCACCGCCCGTTCCAATAAAGTAGCAACTACTCTTGCAGTTCAGGATTATAGTCAATTGAAAAAAGATTATGGCAGGGAGCAGGCAGAAGTAATTATGAATATTGCCGGTAATGTTATCAGCGGCCAGGTGATGGGTGATACAGCTAAACAATTGTCCGAACGATTTGGAAAAATTATGCAGGACAGAACAAGTTTGTCGATTAATATGAATGACACATCTGTGAGCAAATCAAAACAATTAGAAGCGGCAGTGCCCCCTTCGGCTATTGCCAGTCTTTCATCCGGCGAGTTTGTAGGAATGGTTGCAGACAATCCCGATCAGAAAATTGAATTGAAAACTTTTCATTGTGAGATCCTGAATAAACATCCATATCTGCAATATTCAAGTTCCACTAGTGATGCGCTTCCTATAATCCGGAAAATAGATCCCCGCTTGGTTAGTAATAATTATAACAGGGTTAAAGTAGAAGTTCAACAAATAATTGATACCGAATTCGAAAGAATATTTAATACACCAGGATTGGAAAGCGTTATTATAAAAAAATAACAGCAACTCTTTTGCTTTCCAAATCACGACGCACCAGATCTTCAGTGAGAGCACTTAAAAATATTTAATTGAGTTCCGTACTTGGCAATTTTTGAATTGCTTTCCTGCCTATATGTACCCTGTATCGCTGATAAACAGTCTCAACATACTTTGTTGATGTATGACCTAACATTCCCGCAACTGTTGCAGAATTTACGCCTTCATCTTGCAACAAAACAGAAAAGCTCAGTCGCGCGCAATGCCAGGTAATATGTTTTTCCAATCCTGCATCTTCACACCATTTTTTTAATATTTTATTTGCCGCGTTACTACTGGGAAGATGGAATACAAGTCCCGTCTTTGGTTTTCCAATGATCAACTTTGTAATATTATGTAATGGAATTTCTACAAGTACTTTGGTTTTTTCCTGCGTAACCATAATTGATTCTATTCGAATCGATTCCCATTCCAAAGGTTTCACATCGCACCATCTGAGTCCCTGGTAAAGAGAACAAACAAAAGCCTTTTTAACTTCATAGTTAGTACAAGGCGTTTTAATCAGCTGAATATATTCATCTGGTTCTAACAATTCTTTCTTTTTTTTATTTGGCTTCACTTTAGCCTTTATCATTTCAGCAGGGCTATTAATAAAATATCCGTCTGCCTTTGCTGCTTTCAAAACTTTTTTGAATTTATAAAAATAGTCAGCAGGCGTTTCACCGTTAAGTTTTTGCAGCAAGTAACTCCTGAATCTTTCACAAACAGTTTCGGTAATTTCAATAGGAGCAACATAATCTTTGTTCATGAATTCTTTGAAATAAGCAAGACTACAAAGCAAATGCCTGCTTCCGGTTCTTGAATTTGTCTTTACATATTCCTCATAGTACTCCAGGAAATTGGTCTTCAGTTTATGTTTTGGAATATACCCACTACCGATGGCCTGATTTTCAAGAATCATATGAGCTTGTTTGGTCTTGAGTATTGCAAGTGATTCCTTATTGTGGTTTTTTTCTATCAAGTCCTTTGGATTGTTATACGTAAAAATGCCGGTAGCAATCCTTTGACCTGCGGCCTTACCCCATTCCAATGTATACCATGTCTTTTTTCTGTTACGAGAAACATTCTTTGTAATTACGATTGACATAATCTTAAATTTTTTAGTGAAAAATTTTGTCCGCCGTAATGTCCGCCATTTGTATGCCGTAATCGCCGGTAAAAAGCGAATGGAAGTGTAGGTTTGTGAACAACTCTAAACGAAAAAACTCTGCAATTTGCTTTTTACTAAAGCTTTGCAGAGTTATTCAGTGCCCGAGACTGGAATCGAACCAGCACATCCTTGCGAACGGCAGATTTTGAGTCTGCTGCGTCTACCAATTCCGCCACCCGGGCATGGGGCTGCAAATGTAAATGGGAAAACGTTAAGTATAAAATTTAAATGCCCTAAAATGCGACCCTAATTTTAAGCAATTAAGTGAGATCAATCGCCATGGTATAAATAAAAAAACCGGCTCTTTAAGCCGGTTTACTATTTTATTAAAACTGATTATTTCAACTCTTTAAGAATGTCTTCATTTTGTTTAGCAAACTCTGGAAACTTGGCTTCATTCGCAACCCTGATAGCGTTATTGGCGGCGATTTTTGCTTCTTCTTTCTTACCCATTTTTGCAAGTATTCTTGTCTTCAATGTATGTACCCAGGGCTGTGCATTAGGTATTGGCTCAATGGCTTTATTCACCCATGCCAGTGCTTTGTTCAGATCTTTACCATTGTCATAATAATATTGAGCAGCGGCATAATAAGGATGATTATCCTTATTCATCGCATCATCGATCTGCTTCATTACTTTACTATCTACATCCACAGTAACCGGAATTGAAACATATACTTTATCCCACATCATGCCCAGGTTAAGGCTATTACTTTTCAGATCATCAAAACTCATTGTAAATGTTTCGATAGAGAATGGCAGATCCATAACGGCTGCTTTTACTCTTACTACATCCTGGTCTTGCTTGTAAGCATCTGGACTTGTTACATCAGTTTGTTTAGAGATTATAACAGTCCACTCCTTCGCTTCAGGAATAGTCAATAAACCATATTTGCCGGCAGGCACTTTTGTACCACCGATCATTACATCTTCACCAAAAGTAAGAGTGGTTGCTAAGTTTGCACCGGTACGCCATACCTTGCCATAAGGTACCAGGTCACCGAATACTTTACGGCCTTTAACTCCAGGACGTGAATAAGATAATTCAACATTCGATAAAGCAAAATTTTGCTTTAATGTAGTTGTGGGGCTCGCCTGTGGAGTTGTTACTGTTTGTGCATTGGAAAAATATACAGCTCCAAAAGCTGCTGTGGCAATTAATAATTTTTTCATAATAGCTTTAGTTTTAAGGAAGTCAAAGGTAGGGAGAAGAGATTAGAGTTCGGAGTTATTAGTTAGGAGTTGGGATTCATTCGCAGAAAACGAAAAATCGGCTAAATAATAGATTAAATCCAGAACTTAAATCCGAATGGCTTTAAGCTACGGACTACTAACTCCCAACTCCTGACTCCTGACTATTTCAAAAAGGTATCGTAACTGTAGCTTTGCCTTTCCGGTTCTTCTTTTTCCATTTAGGACCTTCTTTTACAAGGCGGATCGCTTCCTGGTCGCATTTATCACAAAGTGATTTTGTGACTTTTATATTTATTGGTTCGCCATTGCTATTTACATCAAAACTCAGTTCCACTATCCCACGACCATTTTCTTTTTCCCTTAATGGCACTTCTTTTATTTCAGGTACATTAATATTATTTGCGAGGTAAGAATCATATTTTTCCCAACCATCATCCGGTTCCGGTTCTGTAAGCACCATATCGGCAGTGCGGCTTCGGTTAGTATTGGGCTTAGCATTACTCATTACAATTGCTTCAATGCTCTTGTCTTCCTGCAATACAAGTTGATTAGATAAAAGATCATTTCTTAATCTAAATTGTGAATTATTAAAGCCAACAGCACGAAGATTTACATTCAATACCGAATCGGGTGCCACCAATGTAAAATAGCCTTTCGAATCGGCGTAAGTACCTACGTTCACTTCAGGAACATTTACATTAGCAAATGAAATAGCATTATTCTGTGCATCGGTAACACGACCGCGGAAAATATTCAGGTTCCTGTAATTGGTAGTGTCAAGCTTCGATTTTAAGAGCCTGCTGTTTGCAATTTCACCCTGGTTTCTTTGTGCATTAATATCGACATAACCGGATGAAGGTTTATCAGTGGACTTTTTAAATTCAACTGCTTTTTTATCAGCCTGTCGCTTGTCAAGTACCACCAGATCATCAGCTTCCTGTTTTCTCTTTGCATTATCCTCTAATTTTTCAGCTTGAGCAGGAGCAGAACTAACCGGGGCTGGGACATTTGCATTTTCTTTACTCAGATCTTTTGTTGTATTGGCAAATGCCCTTGCCGGAATACTATCCTGTTCGAAGGTTACATAAGCTGGTGAAATATTTTTATCATCTTTTTTTGCAGTATCTAAAGTAGTTGTAGTAGCATTATCTGCTTTATTCTTATAGTAATTCAAATTGGTATCCTTAATATTTGCAGTACCGTTATTACTATCCCTTAAACTATCCGTGTTCAATAATTTGAGTTCAGATTTTTCAGCAGGAGTAACAGAATCAGTACCCGTAGTAGCTGCTTTATCTTGTTTAATTGCCAGGTTATCTGTTTCTTTTTTATTTAATAAAGTGTAAGCAAGTATGCCGGCACCCGCAACTATCACAATCATTGCCGCAACACGCAGCCCATAAGATCCTCTTCGCTTATTCATTACAACAAGCTTTGCTTCACCTTTTCTTTCAGCAAGCCTGTTTCTTATATCTTCTAGATCATCAGAAGGGTTTCCGGCAATCTTATATCCATCCAATGCATCGGCAAGAAATGGATCATCCATTGCCGCTTTTTCCAATGCATGCATTTCCGCTGCCGGCATTGAACCTTTATGATAGCGTTCAATGTCTGCTGCCGAAAAATTTTTTATATTATTACTATCATCCATTTATACTATTCAAATTTAAAAACTTCTTTAAATAAAAAACAAGAACCCTACTTTGCTACTAACTGCCGACTTCTGGCTGCCGACTGCCAACTGATTTTTCCATACAAATTTTCAAATTCCTCCTTCCATTCTGTATCAGGCTTCTTACCTGGTTCCATTCCATACCTGTCAATTCCACTATCTCGTTATAACATTTGCCTTCCAGGTAAAATAGCTTCACTGCATTTCGCTGTTCCTCCGTTAAAGTACCCAAACAATATTCCAGTTTCTTAAAGTTCTCCTCTTTCTCGAATACACCATTCAGATGCACATTTTCCTCTGATTGCATAAGACTCTCAGGTATTTCCACTGTTTTAAGATTTCTTGGCGTACGGAGCTGCATCAGGCAATAGTTTTTCGCTAATTGATACAACCAGCTTTTGAAATTTTCCACTTCATGCTTTTTCAATTTTAACACCAACTCCTCGAATATCTGCATAACACTGTCTTTTGCCTTTTCTGAATCTTGTAAATACTTCATGCACACACCATAAACCAGCTCCATATATCGCTGGTACAGATCGCCCAGCACCTTCAGGTCGCCAGAGGTTTTGTATTGCTCAACCAACTCTTTGTCAGTTAGCCCTGTGTGTGATATGTTCTTTAAAAAAGACAATGCCCTAAAATTAAAAAGAAAAGGCAGGCAATCCTATTAAATAGTAAGTCGAAGGAAAAATTTTAGTGCTGCCATATGTAATGTTAAAAAAGACTGCATCAGTTAAGTAACAATATCAAAATTTCAGCTTTACAGCTGGTTAGCGATTACGGGTCCCGTGTCTACGGGGTCCTTTTTTAAAAACTTAAATCAAAACTGCATGAGAAAGATTTTTACAACACTTGGATTTATATATGTATCGATAGGTTACTCTCAAAAGCAAAAAGTTGCTGTGATATCCAATTGCAAACGGGTTGACTCAGCAACAATACATCAGCAAAAAATTACCTTAAGATGCGGTAAAACAAACATTGGGACAGACCCATTACTGGTTATTGATGGCATTCCTTATGAATATGGCAGTTTCAAAAAAATAAACCCTGATGATATTGAATCAATTGAAATTTTAAAAGATGCCGCCGCCTCGGCCATTTATGGATACCGTGCATCAAATGGAGTAATCATTATCACCACTAAATCATCTAAACTCAGAAAATTCATCATCAAAGATTTTCTGGGAGGAAAAATAGTGCCTGGTGCTACTGTAAAATTCAAATCACAAAAAGATAGAAATGATTCGCTGGTGATTGCAGCAAATGACAGCGGGTATGTTTTAACTAACAAATTAAAACCGGGAATTGATTATGATATAGAAGTAAGTTCTATTGGTTATAAAGCTTATCAATCTTATTTCAAAAATCCATCATCGTATAATATGCAAACAATCTTTCTCGAAAAAAATATCAACAAGCTGGAGGAGCTTATTGTCGTTTCAACTGATGGAGGCCGATGTATAAAATGTGGATGCCGTTGCAGTGTAATTCGCTGTTACTACTCTATTATAGACACTGTAAAACAAAAGCCATCATTCAAAATATATCCAAACCCCGTTAATAGTGGTGCATCCATAAATCTTGAACTGCCGGCCAATCTTTCAGTCAATTTTATTGTCCGGATCTTTTCTTTATCAGGCGCCACTGTTTTTCAACAAAAATTTTCCAGCGTAAAAACAAATACAATTAATCTTTTATTGAATTCGCGGCTTTCTGCATCTGAGTATATTGTACAACTGGTTAGTGAAAACGGTAAACCAGCAGGGCAACAAAAAATTATCATCCAATAAAACCAGCGTTATGAGTAAAGCATTTCAACTCACGATTCCCAAACCTTGTCATGAAGACTGGAATAAAATGACACCGGATGAAAAGGGCAGGTTCTGCAGTTCCTGCCAGAAACAAGTAGTTGATTTTACATCGATGAATAATCAGCAGCTTGCTGCATTTTTTAAAAAACCTTCTACCGGTTCTGTTTGCGGCCGGTTTAATAATGACCAGCTTAACCAGGACCTGCAAGTGCCACAAAAAAGAATTCCCTGGTTAAAATATTTTTTCACCATTGTAGTACCTACATTTTTTGCAGTAACAAAAGCTAAGGCGCAGGGTGAAGTAACTAAAGCCGTAAAAGGACAGACTACAGTTAAAATTGTTTCGGACAGAAAAGGGATTGATTCAATAGCGACAACAAAATGTATCCCTGTGGGAAAACGTATTAATGGAGAAGTCTTACCTCTGATAAACGATACGATTGTTGGCGATACTGTGTATACAATAATAGAAGAGAACAAGACTATTACCGGAAAAGTAACAGATGAAAAAGGAGAGTCATTAGTGTTTGTAACCATCATGGTTAAAGGAACACAAATCAGGACGCAAACAGATACAAGTGGAAAATTCAAAATCACAATGAAAGAGGGGAATAAGCTCGTAGTTTCTTATATCGGATACGAAACAAAAGAGCTGACCCCTGTTAATGATGCCAACAATTTATTAATAACTATGGTACCAATTGATGAAATTTTTATGGGTATAATTATAACCAAGCCTGTTCTGAAACAAAAACCAATACCCTTAATTCCTCAAATTTCTGACACTGCTTTCAAAAATTTTAAGTTCTATCCCAACCCTGCCGCACAAAACACTATCATCACACTTGAATGGAATAAGCCAGAAGCTGGAAAATTTGAAATCCAATTAATAAATCAGCAAGGACAAGTAGTAAATCACAAGACGGAAAATTTTACTGAGAAATTAAATTCAATCCAATATCCAATTCCTTCCGTTTCACCCGGAAGTTATTTTTTAGTGATCATTAATCGTAAATCAGGTAAGAAACTAACTGAGAAGATCATTATTCAGTAGTTGTTTTAGTTAGCACAAATAACTGATTTTTTTAAGTTAACTTTTAAATGCCGGATGAAAATCTTCCAATGTCTTTCTTAAAAACTTACGATCAAGATGGGTATATATTTCCGTAGTCGTAATACTTTCATGCCCGAGCATTTCCTGTACTGCACGCAGGTCGGCGCCACCTTCCACGAGATGGGTGGCAAATGAATGACGGAATGTATGCGGAGAAATATTTTTAGTTATACCCGCCAGCTTCGCTGCATCTTTGATAATATAAAAGATCATTACGCGGCTCAATAGCGTACCCCGTTTATTCAAAAATAAAATATCCTCATTTCCTCGTTGGACTTGTACATGCACACGGATATTCTTGCGGTAAATATTAATGTATTTGACTGCGCTTCTGCCGATCGGTACGAGTCTTTCTTTATTTCCCTTGCCTACAACTTTTACAAATCCTATATCCGTATACAAATTAGAAATGCGAAGGTTCACCACTTCACTTACACGAAGCCCACAACTATACATTGTTTCCAGTATTGCTTTGTTGCGTCCCCCTTCGGGTTTGCTTAAGTCAATTGCATCGATCATTTTTTCGATCTCTTCAAAACTCAATGTATCGGGTAAAGTCCGTTTGAGTTTGGGAGTTTCCAATAAAATAGTAGGATCGAGTTTGCTTATATTTTCAAGTATGCAATACTTATAAAATGAACGGATACCTGAAATGATCCGTGCCTGTGAAGTAGCTGTCATTCCTAATTCTGATACCCATTTTACAAATCGTTGCAGTTCTTTTAAGTCAACATCTTCCGGCGATTTTAAATTTTTCTTTTCCTGTAAATACTGCGTGAGCTTTTCTATATCCCGCAGATAGGCTTCCACTGAATTATCCGATAAGGATTTTTCCAGTTGCAGGTAGGCTTTGAATCCTTTTTTATAAGGTTCCCACATAGAGTAATTGAGATATTAAGATATTGGGTTATAGATTGACCTGACTACCTGCACCATTTATTTAAAAGAAATATTCTTTTCAATATCCTCCCAATTTGATTCAGGTGTTTTCTTTACCCGTGCATAAATACGTTTGCTGGTAATATTTACAGAGTCGAGCAAATCCCTGAAATGATCATAATCGAATTCAAGACCCGTTTGCCCGGCAATTTTCATTTGCTGCACTTCACCAGTTTTAATGTTTTGTACATACACAAACACACGATCGAAATAAGCGATCAGCCCGTCTTCAACAACATTTTTTTTATCAAAACGGGTTAACCCGCTGGTATAGCGGCTGCGTTTTGCTTTTGGATCAAAAGTAAGTTTTGACAAATAACCTCTTCCGCTTATGCAATCCCTCATTTCAAGCCAGGCATAAGCAGTGTCTACAAAATGAATAGTGATATTGTCTCTATTAACTCTTACATCAGGAGAAACGACCTCTGCAAAATCCAGTTTTAGCCAGTTATTGAGATAGGCATTCGTCCACTGTATGGAATCCGCTTTACAGTTTCTTACTGTAATATACACCCGCAGGTTATCCGGTATTTTTTGTTCGAACTTCAACGTGTCTTTCAGACATGCAGTATCACAATAAGTAGCAGGCCCTGATGATTTTGAAGAACATGAACTATTTGTGTAAACAAGACAGATAATAACAATAAAAGATAAAAGATAACGCATATCCTATTTTTTGGTTTCAACAAAAATAGCCAATGCCCCTTTATAAGCCTCAAAAAATCTTTTAGAGTAATCCTCATTCACTTTCACCTGCAGCAATGAATGACTATCTTCGCTGCCCATCTTTAAACCATGCAAGTAAACCTTCGATCTTTTCGCCTCAAAGTAAGACACCACAAATCAAAGCTGAAACGCTTTCTTTCAAAAATTGAAGCGAACCCTCCAAAAAAGCTTTTTGCTACGATGGTGACAATTGATAAAGAGGTATGGAAAGAAACAGATTGCCTGAGCTGCGCCAATTGCTGCAAGACGATGACACCGACCTATACTCCGAAGGACATGAAGCGGATCTCAAAACATTTCGGCATGACGGTGGATGCATTTAAAAAGAAATGGTTGAAGAAAGATAAGGTTGGCGACTGGATGAATAAGCATACCCCCTGCCAGTTTCTCGATAATGAAACAAATAAATGTAACATCTATTCTATAAGGCCGGATGACTGCAAAGGCTTTCCACATCTTACCAAAAGAAAAGTAGTTGATTACATTCATGTGCATAAAGCAAACCTCGATAGCTGCCCGGCAACGTTTAAGATGGTGGAGAAGATGATGGAGTCAGTCAACGGTCTACAGTCCACAGTCAACAGATAGAGTCGTTAAAAAAGTCATTCACTATTACCAATCAAAATCTTTCTGTGGTCTGTCGTCTGATGACTGTGGACTATAAAAAAACATCCTCAATAAAGAAATACTCCGGTTCGCCTAAGCGGGGAATGATGATGGATAAAATATCAAACTGAATTCTTTTGTATTGCGGATGCTGATGCAGGTATTGCTCAGCCGCTCTTTGCAGGTGCCGAAATTTTGTTTTGGTCACACTTTGTTCCGGGTAACCGCCTTTCTCATTAACCCTTGTTTTTACTTCTATAAAATGAAGCAGTTCATTTTTCTTTGCAATGATGTCAATTTCATGATAAGAAAACCGCCAGTTATGGTGTAATATCTCAAAATCATTTTTCCGCAGCCACTGAATGGCCAGTTCCTCCCCTGCCTGCCCCATTTCGTTATGAGAAGCCATGGTTTTGATTTATAGCAATTTAATATAATCGTTTAAAAAGTTCAGTATGAAGATACTGATCACAAAGGTGAATAACTTGAAAGGTTGTTTGCTTCAATTCTGCTATTTTTGTGGCTTACATTTGTACGTCTAAAAAATAAATAACTTAATATCATGAAGGTCAACAGTAAACTTATTTTATTCACTGCCATACTGGTTGTAATCACTACAGTCTGCAAACTTTTCTTCGGACCCGAACTGGAATGGTCAGGTTTTTCACCCATAATTGCTATCGCCCTGTTCTCAGGTTTTATTATTAAACAAAAAGATGCATCTTTCCTGCTGCCGCTGATTGCATTGTTTTTAAGTGATGCAGTAATACAAATATTGTATAGCTTAAACGAGTTTAAGTATCCCGGTTTCTACAATAACCAATGGAAAAACTACCTGATCCTGTTGAGTGCAACGGCTATTGGCTGGTTGCTGAAAGGAAGAAGCTATTCAAGTCTTGCATTGGGTGCTGCAGCAGCTCCGACTGTATACTTTTTAATTTCAAACTTTAGTGTTTGGATGAATCCGGCAGCTGAAGCAATATATCCAAGAACTTTTAATGGGTTGCTTACCTGCTATGAAGCTGCTCTTCCTTTTTACAGAAATTCAATAGCAGCTACATTTATCTTTTTACCTCTTATACTTTTAGCGTATAACTATCTTACAAAACATAAAACTTCACTGACTTTAGCATAAAGAATTTATTCTGAATAAAAAACCCCGGCTCTGCCCGGGGTTTTTTATTGAATCATTTTTTGTCGGCTTCATATCCTTCATCAATAAGTAAAGTATGATGATGTGAATCCGCTGCTTCCGTAGCAAGCTCATCACAGCGATTATTCCAGGGATTATCTGCATGGCCCTTTACCCAAACAAATTTTATTTTTTGTTTTTGTGAAAGCTCATGATAAGCCATCCAGAGATCCCGGTTTTTTTTGCCGCCTTTAAAATTGGTAGCTATCCAGTTTTTCAACCATCCTTTCTCAACTGCATTCACCACATACTGGCTATCGGAATAAATAGTAACATTAAGATTTTCTTTCTTCAATGCTTCCAGGCCGGCGATTACAGCCATCAGTTCCATCCGGTTATTGGTAGTAAGTTTATACCCCTGCGATAATTCCTTGCGCAGGTTGCCACTCAATAATACCACCCCATAACCGCCGGGACCAGGATTACCACGGGATGAACCATCTGTATAAATAACGATCTGTTGCATGTTTATCTAAAAAAAATGGGCACCGGTAAAGATGCCCATTTCGTTTTTATGGAGCTCAAATTATTTTTTCACACTTGTATAGGTAAAACGATCAACTGCAACGATGGTAGTAGCTGCATTGTACTGGTAATTGTGAGGAACAAAATAACGTAAGGCTATACGACCCTCAACCGGCTTATTCAAACCCCTCACAGTACCTTCAAACCGTGTCCATGTGGTCGGATATGAATCAGCTGCATTAACTGTTTGGAAAGTATTTACAGTAGTGAGTGTTTCATCAAAATCACCCGGATCATCGCCATCGCCAACGTTGGTACCATTGTTATGCTTATTCATTCTTAGTTCCAGTCCTGTCGCTGTCAGGTCCAACGTAAGGCTATTCGTATAAAAAACTATTTTATCACCATTCTGCAGCATAATGGGTTTTGAAACTATCCAGTTACTGATAGTGCTTTCGATCGTATAACCGGCGTCGCCCTGTGCAACTGTATTAAAGCTGTATGCATAACCCGAACCCGAGAATAAAGGAAGTGTTGGTGCAAATGTGCCACCTATCCAGCCACCAGCACCGATCGGCGAACTTTTATTGATAAATGTCCAGCCATTCCCGGTTGCGCCTGAAGTAGTTTCAAACTCTTCACTAAAAGACTGATCGGAAATAGGCGGTGGCGTAAGCAGGTATTCATCATTTTTACATGATGCTAAAAATACGGATACAGATAAAAAGAGAGCAATGGGTAAAATTGTTTTTCTCATGCTGTTAGTGCTTTGGTTTCAGGGAGTGAATGTAGGGAAATTTGATAAATCTAAAAAACTGATTTTGCCAACAAACTCAAGGCTTTAGGATAAGAAAAGATTGGCCACTGAGAACCACAGAAAAACAGAGAGCCGCAGAGATATCAGCTTTGCTCTGTGTAACTCTTTTCATACTCCGTGGATTCTCTGTGGCCAGGAATTATACCATGTCTTTAGACCTGGAAAACCCCCGTCTTCAATTCACCCATTTCGGGGTTATGATTAGCTGCAGCAATTGCTTCAGCAATATGCATTCTTGTTTCGGCAGGATCGATGATCGCATCTACCCACATCCGGGCAGCAGCATATTCAGGTAAAGTTTGTTTTTCATATCGGCTGATGATCTTATCCAGCAATTCTTTTTCTTCTACTGCACTTACTTCTTTGCCTTTTGCTTTCATAGATGACACTTGTATCTGCAATAAAGTTTTAGCAGCCTGCTCCCCTCCCATCACAGCAATTTTTGCCGAAGGCCATGCATAAATAAATCGCGGATCATAAGCTTTGCCACACATAGCATAGTTGCCGGCGCCATAACTATTGCCGATGATGATCGTTATTTTCGGAACAACAGAATTAGCAACTGCATTCACCATCTTAGCTCCGTCTTTAATGATACCTGCATGTTCGCTGCGGCTGCCAACCATAAAACCAGTAACATCCTGCAGGAACAACAAAGGAATTTTCTTTTGATTGCAGTTGAGAATAAAACGTGCAGCTTTATCAGCACTGTCATTATAAATAACACCGCCGAGTTGCATCTCTCCTTTCTTACTCTTTACAATTTTTCTTTGATTAGCAACAATACCTACGGCCCAGCCATCAATACGACCATAACCACAGATAATTGTTTTGCCATAATCTTCTTTGAACTGTTCGAATGAATTACCTCCTGATTTATCAGGAGGACCATCAACAAGGCGTTCAATTATCTCCACCATATCATAAGGCTTGCCTTCTGCTGCAAAAATGCCGAACAGATCATCAGCATTCTTTTTGGGTTCAGTAGATTTCATCCTGTCAAAACCTGCTGTTGCTTTTTCACCCAGCATGGAAAACATTTTTTTAATATGATCCATGCATTCCTGTTCGGTTTTGAATTTATAATCGGCAATGCCGCTTATCTCTGTATGTGTTGCTGCACCACCGAGAGTCTCTATATCTACATCTTCACCAATAGCAGCTTTAACGAGATAAGGCCCCGCCAGGAATATAGAACCGTTGCCTTCTACCATTAGCGTTTCATCACTCATAATAGGTAAGTATGCGCCGCCTGCAACGCAGGGGCCCATCACTGCAGCAATTTGTGTAATGCCCATGGCACTCATGCGGGCATTATTGCGGAAGATGCGGCCGAAATGTTCTTTATCAGGAAAAATTTCATCCTGCATAGGAAGAAATACACCGGCACTGTCAACGAGATAGATAATGGGTAAATGATTTTCCATTGCTATCTCCTGCATGCGCAGATTTTTTTTACCCGTAATAGGAAACCATGCACCGGCTTTTACTGTCTGATCGTTTGCAACGATCACACATTGCCTGCCACTTACATAACCTACACCTGCAACAGTACCGCCTGCAGGGCAACCGCCTTCGGCTTCATACATTTCATAACCGGCAAATGCGCCGATCTCAATAAAGGGTTTATTCTTATCAGCTAAATATTCAATACGCTGACGGGGAGTGAGTTTATTTTTTTCTTTTTGCTTATCGGCAGCTTTCTTACCACCGCCTTCATAAATTTTTTCCAGCTTGCGGCGCATATCTGTCCACTGCATCTTTAAAACATCTTCATTGCGGTTAAAGTCTTTGCTCATGATGAAGCAAAGATAAGGGGGAGTATGATTATGTAGCCGGCTGGGTTGCTACTATCATCGTCTGTTGCGTCGCACTCTTGTACGTTTGGGAATTCTATTCAGCACATATCAAACTATTCAACATGTCCCGTAGGGACATTTGTTGGGTAGCCGAATAATGATAATGCTTGATAACGTTCCATCGAAACGTTTGGTGAAATGTTGTTGCAAGCACCATGCGTTCCTATGGAACGCTGATACAATCTCGAATTTATTTTCTACCCACGATGTGTTCCGATGGAACACGGGAATACAATTTCGTTTGCGTCGATATAGTTGACTCCTTATTTAAAGCGAAAAAGAAAAACTGCCTGCCCTAAATATACAAATTCCCCAAACCTCATATTACATTCTTAACTTTATAGTGAGTTTATTATCATCAACAATTTTTATAGCAATAATATGGAACATAAAAAACAATTAGAAGAGCTGAATAGTGAATCTGTCCGCAAACTGGAAGAATACATGAAAAGTAAAGAAGGGTTAAAAGAAGATGATCATAAAAAATTGCACACGGCAAAAGAAGAATGGCAGGTAGCCTGGAATAAAATGATGGAAGTATTGATGATTTTAGAGCGGATAGAGATATAATGCCGTCAATCTGTAAATACTTTGATCATTTCCTGATCCCTACCGTTTTTTCTATTCCATTGAAAAGGGATTTCCACGCTAAATAAAACATGGATTGATTCGTGTTACGATCGATATGCGTTTGCACTTCCCGTATATCTCCATGCTTCTTGGGATTTGAATTTATTATAAGGAGATTTGCCATGGCACTCTGCAAAGATTTCCGGTCCATTTTTGTTGCGCCTTTATCTCTTTCAAGCATGGTTATATTAAAATCATCGTAGAGTAGTTTCATATTGCCATCCATGGCGGCATCATTACCACTGAAATTAAATTCAAGACTTTTTATCGTTCCTTTATTTATACGTGAAGGCCCCATGGGTATAGTAAGGGGGTTGAACAACCGGGCATCCATAGCAGCAAGCGATCCACTCACATCAAACCGTCCCTGCGGATGCAGGAGATAGATCTTCCAGCTTGTTTTTAAGGGAGTGCTGTTCAGGAACTTTGCGTTGATATCAGCAGTCATTATATTATTGGCTGCAATTACATTTTTATTATTGGTTATATTACTGATATTGGCATTGATATTATAAAATTGAACTTTGCCAGACTGCCGGGTAATACTGCTTCTTTCTTTATACTCAACGAAAGCATTGTACAGGATCATCTTTTTGATATTGACAGGAACGGGAATGAGTTCAATGATATGAAGCGGGTATTGTTCTTTACGGTTTCTTATATCGCTGGGTATTGCAACGTCACAGTATATTTTTAAGCTGGCCGGGCCGATCAGCATTGTATCCGCTATAATAGCTGCATCAAATAACTGCTCCATGTCTATATGCTGCAGTTGTATATCGCTGAACGAAAGATCGAAACAGTAATCCTGTACGGGTTTGGCATTTACAAAAGCATCTTCATCCATTACAGGAACGACCCGGAAATTTTTTGCCCGGAGCTGGTTATTTACAGAACTGATCGAAATATCATCGGCCGTGTAGTTATAAAATTTATTTCCGGCGAGCCATGTTATTTTCCGGCAGCTAATATTCACTTCTTCGGCAAACAGGATGCGTGAAGTATCAGCATTGCTGATGCTGTCCACTCTCAGTTTCACCAGCGTCATAGAAACATCCTGCATATGAATGTTTACTTTTTTTGTTTTGAGGGTGCTGGTGTTGATCTGTGCATCAGTTATTACAACTGTATCGGCTTGTAACAATTTAAGGTCACCAAGTATTTGCTCAAATATTTCTTTAGGAGGAACCGTAGCCGGTTTATTTTTTGTGGAATTGGTATAGGTGATATCAATAACCGGTCTTATTATTTCTAATTTCCGGCCCACGATCTCGTTGTTAAGTAATACACGGGATGTCTTTACCCCGGATGCAATGATCTGCGGGATATGAATGTTCAATAGTACAGCAGGCCCTTCACCCAGTTTGTCAAGAGCAATATACCGTGTGCTGTCATACATCAGCTCCATATTGGAAATGGATAAATAACCGGAAAGTTCGTTTAGCCGGAGGCTATCATATTTTATTTTGTAAAGGCCATTGGTCTTTTCCCTTACGGTCTTTTCTATTTTATTTTTTATGATCGTTGCCTTACTCACATTCCAGTAGAATATGCCGCCAGCGATGATGACAATAAAGAAAATAAGAACGCCAAAGGCTATTGTTCTTCCCTTGTGTGTAGCTGTTACTTTCTTCAAATTTGTTTTTATTGCTTGAGGCGATTGCAAAACCTTTCTATTTATCACCCGATTTTAAATGAATCTTTAAAAATATGCTTCTTCAACAGGTAAATGTTACACAGAATCTTTTAAAAATTACATCATTCACATGTTTTTAAAAAGGGTAAATGAGTGAGGGGTTGCCTGTCTTCACGCACCGAACAGTACTAAAAGCAAATGCCCCGCTGATCAGCGGGGCATTTTATTAATTGCTCTCATGCTTAATTAATCGTCTTGTTTCACTTTCTTTTCACCATCCTCAATTTTTGTTTTTGTATCACCATCCTTGATCTTTACTTCATCGCCATCAACTTTCTTCTTATAATCACCATATTTTACTTTATACTCATCGTCGCCGTCATAATAATATTTTCCGTCACTTACTTTCACAACATGTCCGTTGATCACTTCGCCGGTTGCACCGTAAATAGTATCATTTGTTTTAGTATCAACATAAATATAGACAGGCTTATGTGTTTCACTGTTTACCATGAGACCCGTTTTCTCATCTTTCTCCAATTTTACAGTTTCACCTAAAGTCAGGTCTTTATACCTTCCGTTGTTGCAGGCTGTCAATAATAGACTTGTGGCTAAACTTAGAAATAATAGCTTTTTCATATTTTTTTTTACTACTAAGCCAATTATCAGGCCAGCTCTCAGCGATGTTCACATTTCTAAGAAAATTAGAGACATGCATTACACCATTGTTTGAAAGTGTCCCATCATGGGTAATATTTTTCGCTAAAAAAGCAACTACACCTGGTCCATCATCGTTTAGCCGGTTAATAAAATTAACGGGCATTGGCACCGGGTGGCATCATGTTTGAAACTTTTGCCTGAATCAAAATGTGATGTTATGAAAAAGATGATTCTGATGTTGGCTGTAGTTGTTGTTTCAGCAACTACATTCAAATCAACCGCCCAGATTAGTGTAAATATTAATCTCGGCTCGCAACCTGCGTGGGGTCCGGCAGGCTATGATTACGTAGAGTATTATTATTTGCCGGATATAGGTGCTTACTATTATGTTCCTACCCGACAGTTTATTTACCTGAACAATGGTAACTGGATCTATGCAAACAGCTTACCGTCACGATACAGGTCTTATAACCTGTACAGCGGTTATAAAGTTGTGATCAATGAACCTAAGCCTTATTTGCGGCATTCAACCTACCAGGTAAAGTATGCAAAGTACAAAGGCGTAAAGGGAAATCAGGGAAACAATAATAGTAATAACAAGTACAAAACATATAAAAGCCATGGTAACGGTAAGGGCCACGGTAATTAAGTAGCATAGTAAGCTTTAAGATATAAGCAGGGCCTCGCTGGTTAGCGGGGCCTTTTGCATTTAAAAATGGTGGCCACAGAGAGCCACAGAAGAAACAGAGAGCCGCAGAGATATCAGATTAACTCTGAGTAACTCTTTTTATACTCCGCGGCTCTCTGTGGCCTAAAATATCACAACCGATCAACATCTGTTTCTAATAGTTTTAAGCCCTTTATTATGAATGGTAATTAATGCACACCATTGAATCGGCTGTTTTGATTAATTTTAAGAATAAGAAAATACCAGGAACTGCTATGAAAACTAAACAAAGTCTTTGCCTTATTCTTTCTGCCTTTATTTGTCTTATAAGCCTTGCACAAAACAACGGCTGGAAAATCTGCAACTCTCCTGTTTTTAACAGCAGGGTGGATGATATTTTTATGGTCAATACACAAACTGGTTATGCTGTTTGCGGTGATGGGCAGATCGTAAAAACAAATAACAGCGGCGAAGATTGGAGTTTGTTGATACAGGATAATAGTATCTATTGCCGTTCAGTTGAATTTATCAATACACAAAAAGGATTTGTTGGTGGCTTTCCACGTACAGGGATCACAACTAATATTCTGCGAAGAACAACTGACGGCGGAGCAACATGGACCGATCTTACTCAACAGTTACATCCCCGTGCAAGAAAAGGAATTTGCGGGTTAGCGATTCCTGACAGCAATACTATTTATGGCGGCGGCAACTGGTTTGAAGATTCAGCTTATATTATTAAATCAACTGATGGAGGCAATACATGGAATTTTATAGATATGCGTCCTTATGCCACTTCCATCATCGACCTGTTTTTTATAAACAAGGATATTGGTTTTGCAACTGGTAAGGGGCCACAGCCATTGGAGACTGCTATTATTCTTTATACAACAGATGGCGGTGTTACATGGACAACAAAGTTCATAAATGATATAACGAATGAGTATTGCTGGAAAATACAAAGGCTGACACCTCGTATTTATTTTGCTTCGATAGAAGACCTACCTCGCCGGGCTCCAAAAATTCTTAGGTCTGATGATGGTGGTATGACATGGACACTGCACCTGGCTGATTCTGCACCTTACAATGTAGAAGGCATCGGCTTTATTGATCCGCGGCATGGCTGGATGGGTGGTGATGTTAATACTTCCTATGAATCGACAGATGGGGGAAGAACATGGTTCCGTGTGCCTATATGTCTTAGCATGAACCGTGTGTTTAAAGTAAATGATACGATGCTGTTTGCAAGTGGCAACCAGATATGGAAATATAAAGGAGAAGGTATCTATCCTGCTATTCCGGCACCGCGATATGCATCATTACTTACTCACCCGAATCCTGTTAATGATGTGCTTACTGTGAATGTATCTACAGCAATTGCTACACGCATCTCTTTACAATTGCTGGATGCTTCGGGCCGTCGGATAAAAATGATTGACAATACAGACAGGCCAAAAGGATCTTACCAGTTTTATGTGAATACAGATTTGCTTCCGCCGGGAATTTATTATGTAGTGTTAAAAACGCATGAGGATAAACAGCATTCAAAAATCGTAGTGACACGATAGCATTTCTTTTCTTATTATTCTTCAGCATCATTTTTGTCCATCCTGCATAAAATAAAAACCAATTATTTTTCCGCTTGATAATACTATATTACATAACCTGTATTGTAAAGGTGATTTAAACCGGTAATTATGGATTGGTATTACTTGGCCATCATTATATATGTCATTGTACTTGCGGTAGTGCTGTTACGCATACTGTTTGAAACGCATGCTACCACCAAAACCTTAGCCTATATACTGCTGTGTATATTTATTCCCGTACTTGGTATATTATTTTACATAGTATTTGGGATCAATTACTGGACAAAAAAAAGATACTCAAAAAAAATGCAGGAAAATTTCGGGGTGCTGGAGCATTTAAAAAAAATTGATCAATACACTAAGGCAATAGTTAATACAAATAACCTGGTGGTGGAGCAGAATGCGGAACTGGCTACTATGCTGATCAAGGACCTTGGAAGTCCGCTTACCGGTTCTAATAAAGTAGTGCTCTTAAAAAATGGAGAAAATAAATTTCCGGAATTATTAAACGCATTAAAGGAAGCTAAACATCATATCCACCTGCAATATTATATTTACGAGTGTGATGAAACAGGGCTGTCCATCATAGAACTGCTTATCCAAAAAGCAAAGCAGGGTGTAATGGTGCGTTTTATCTATGATGATTTTGGCAGCCCCGGAATAAACAAGAAAACTGAACAAAGGATGATAGAAGCTGGTATTGAAATTCATCCATTTCATAAAGTAACATTCTATTTGCTGGCGAACCGTATCAATTTCCGCAACCACCGAAAAATTGTAATTATTGATGGCCACACTTCTTTTACAGGTGGTATTAATGTATCAGATAAATATGTAAATAATGGAGTGCCGAAGAAATTATACTGGCGGGACACCCATGTAATGATCCAGGGGCCTGCGGTTTATTATTTACAATACCTGTTTATTACAGACTGGAATTTTTGCTGTGGTAAACCATTAATTACAGATGCATCTTATTTTGCTGTTACTGGTGAAACAAACCAGAATTGTCTTGTGCAGATAGCGGCAGGAGGTCCTGATTCGCCAATGCCAACCGTATTATATTCCATATTACAAGCCATCTACCTGGCACAGGAGGAAATACTGATCACAACTCCCTATTTTATTCCCGGCGATAGTTTGCTGGATGCATTGTGTATAGCAGCCTTAAGCGGGTTAAAGGTTAAATTGCTGGTGCCGGGCATCAGTGATTCCAGGTTTATTAATAAAGCATCAAAATCTTATTACACCACATTACTTAAAGCCGGTGCGGAAATTTACCTGTATCAAAAAGGGTTTGTGCATGCTAAAACAATGGTGACTGACAGCAAACTGTCGGTAATAGGAACGGCTAATATGGATTACCGGAGTTTTGAATTGAACTTTGAAGTGAATGCTATAATTTATAATACTTCATTTGCAAAGCAACTACGTGAAATGTTTTATGCAGACCTGGAGGATGCTCAGAAAATTAATAAAGAAGAATGGCTTTCACGACCATGGATACATCAATTACCAGAAAAAGTAGCCCGGCTGTTTTCGCCGGTTTTATAAGTTGATCGCTATGTTTCTACAATGTCTTCTCCTATAATTTCTTCAGCATCATTTTCTGTCCATCCTGCATAAAATAAAAACCGATGATCTTTCCGGATTTATCTTTTTCAAATTTCAAATCAACATTGATTTCCTTGCTGAAAAATTCATCGGGTGCAGTGAAGTAGATCTTATATTTTTCTGTTGGAGTAAATGAAATATAATCTGTACTTCCCTGGCGGTAAAGCTTCATGGTATCTCCGTTAAACAAATATTTACCTGTATACGAAGCAAACAGGCTGTCGGAAACGGTAATCGCTTTTTTCATAACAGGTTTATAAAAATCTTTCCAGCCATAAACAGATGCTACACTGTTTACTACTTCATTTAAAATATTTCCATTGTTTGAGTTTACCATCACTACTATTCCGTTTCCATTTTCAAGACTTCCTTTATAGGTACTCAGAAATCCCTGGTCTGAACCACCATGCCCGAAATATTTTTCTCCGCCTTCTGTTTCTATAAAAACACCAAGTGCTGCATTACTGTCAACATAAGGAGTTAACCGCAGTTTCGTCATTTCCTTTGATAATACTTTGTTTGATTTTCCCTGGAGTGAAAGCTGCGTTTCAATGATATAATTAGCAATATCTGTTGGGTTGGTCCACAAACCTGCTGCACCTTGTTCGGGATACACATTAGACTTTCCTTTTACAGGGAGTCCGTCTTGTTGATAACCTGTTGCAAGGAATTTCTCTTTGTCTTTTGCAGGTGGCTGTGTGTAGGAGCTCATCGTCATCCCCAAAGGTTTTAAAATATTCTCCCACATGTATGTGTCATAAGCCTGGCCAGTTACATCCATCAGCATTAGTTGTGAAATAGTGGTACCACCACCTGAATATTTAAATTTTACTCCAGGCTCAAACATTGAACGTACTGCTTTTGTATTAGCAGGTGCTTTACCATCGAGGATATCGGTAAGTGAAGGGATCGTATCACCCCTTTCATAACCGGGAAATCCATGAATGCTGAGGCCGGCTGTATGACTCAGCAAATTCGCCAATGTAATTTTCTTTTCATGAGAGGTTGTATCGTAAGGAAATTTCCATGTTTTCAGATAATCGTTTATATCCGCATACAGCTTGATCTTTTTATCCTGTACCAATTTAAGTAATCCTACACCATTTAGTGATTTGCTGATCGAACCTGCCTGGAACAGCGTTTGCGTTGTTACCGGTGTATGGGAAGCTGTATCCATCATTCCATAACCACGAGCCCATTCAATTTTATAATTGCGAATAACAGCAATACTTAATCCATGAATATAGTATTGCTTCATACGTTCGGCCAAGGTCCATTGGCTTTTTTCACCTTCTATCTGTGCCCATCCACCGAGTTTATTTTCTACCTCTTTTATTTTGTTCTCGATCTCCTCACTGTATTTAGAATTAGCCTGGGCTTCTTCTTTTGACTGACAGCTTATAAAAACTGTATTGACTACAAGTATGAGCAGGATGATCTTTGAATAGCGTAACATGGAATTGATTTAAATGTTAAGGTTGTGGAATGTTTTATAAATCAAGATAAGGGAAAATCATCTTATCAAAGTAATAGTCCCTTTGCGCTTAACAAGATTGCCGCCGAAATCAACTGCTTCAGCGATCCATACAAAAGTGCTTGTGCTTTGTTCTAAACCGGATATCTTACCATTCCACCGTGCACTGGGGTTGGTAGAAGAAAATACCATTTGCCCCCAACGATTAAATATTTTGAAGTAATGAAATTCTTTCATGCCTACTACAACCGGTCCTATGATATCATTTAATCCATCACCATCAGGTGTAAATGCCGAAGGCACATAGATCTCAGGACCTTTATACACTTTTATATTTATTACGGCTGATCCCATACAATCATCAGGAGTATTAGCAAGAACCTGGTACGTCATATCCCTGTCGAGGATAGCAATGGGATCTTTAATAAAAGGATCACTTAACCCGAACGATGGCGTCCATACATAAGTAGAAAAACCGCTATTGTCAAGATCCACAGCATCCAGTTGCAAAGGCTGGTTGATAGCAATAATAGTATCGCCTACCAATCCAATACGTAATGGTGGATTGATCCTTACTGTTACCTGGTCAGGATTGATGGAACGGCAACCACCAGCATCCACCACATGCAAGCTATAAGTATAAGTGCCTGGTTGCGGATTGAGCATTACCGGGTTTTGTATTGTAGTGCTGTTAAGATAAGTTGCCGGCGACCATGAATAGGTTATAGCATTCCCGCCATTGAGCTGTACATCTTTTCCAAAACAAATTATTGTATCACGGCCTGCATCAGCAATAGGCGAAATACGGGCAGGCACCACCACTTTTTTAATAATATAACATGGTCCTGTAATTGGAGTGGCTTTGATATAATAAGTACCGGCTGATACTGCTGCAGGATTCGGGACAGGAATCGTTGCTGGCATATCTAACCAATAGCTATACGTATAACCGGGTGCAGAACCAGCAGTAACTGCCGGATCGGAAATACTTGTAAGACCAACTACCGGGCATACGGCTGCCGGGTTTGTAATTGTCAATAAAGGGCTATCATAAAAAACAAAATCATAGCTGGCATGTGTACCACCGCATAGCCTGTTCAGAAAAACTTTTATCGTATAACTTTCACCAATGATAAGTCCGGAAAAGAAACCTGTACTGTTTGTGCCTAATAAAGTAGTTCCCTGGTACAATTCATATTCAATAGTAGTACCTGTTACCGGCGAAGGAGTTAATGATGCCTGTACAGTACCGGCCGCACAATCTTCAATACGGTTAAGAGTATAAATTGTCGCCGGGCAATAAGATGAAATATCTATAGAAGCAAGAAAACCGTTACCCGCTGCGTAAAGTAATTGCTGGCCGTTATCATAAACAACATCAAAAACATTGCTCGCTGCAAAACCCGGAATGCTGATATCAGCGGCTACCCCATCATTAAAAACACTACCGTTAAAATTAAGAACCTTAATGATACCGTTAGTAAATCCAATAAACACATTATTACATTGATCAGCAAATATGCCTCCTGTTCGTAAGGGAACATTTCCAGTGAAGGTTGTAACCGTACCTACCTGTGCGCCGGTTGCTTTTGAAAATGCTTTTAGATTTAGACCATCCCAATAGAAAAGATAATTTGAATTTACGGACAATGTATTTGTCGAATTTTCAAGCCCGGTAATATAGGGACGGTTAGCGGGTTCACGCAAAGTAAAAAAACCTGCATTGGTCTGCCATATACGTGTAGTAGAATTATACGGTGGTGCATGTTTAAAGATCAGGTTATCTCTTGAAACATCGGTAACTGGTGTTGAATAGATCGTAAACATTTCGTTAGTAACCGGGTCAAGAATAATATCAGAAATGTCATTGTGTCCTCCTGTTAGTCCTGAAAGATTGGAGGTAGCGGGGTTAACGGTGGCTGGATCCAAAATTGCCAACTCATTGTTTGCGTTTCCTCCCCCTCCTGCAATGAGTATCCTAGGTACCCCTCCGTTACAACCGTATGTCATTCTCCAGTTTTCAGTGAAGTTGGTATTGGGAGTTGAAATGTAATTATCATAAATACCAGCAGCATTTATCCGCACTACAGAAAAGCCACTGGATGCCAAGCCCTGTCCCAGGTAAATAGCACCACTCCCCTTTTCTACTACCCAGCCTCCATATGAGCCACCGAAATTCCATACAGGGGTTGTCAATGTACCGGAGAATGTCCATAACAGCGTGCCGGCCGGAGAATATTTGGCAAGTTTATGAACAGTACCATCACCACCACCGGCAACAAAAATATTTCCGTTATAATCAAAATCGATATCCTTAGCTACACCCGGCTGTTGGCCTGTAAGTGTGGCTGTGCTGGTAACAAATGGATCGATAACAAAAGATTTACCTGCACTAAACCCATCGGGTAGTTTAAATTCAATTTCATTTCTCTGAATATTATATGCTGCTTTTTGTTTTGCAGTTTTCATTATATCACCAGAAAAATAGCAAAGCGGTACTGATTGAACGATGCCATCGATATCTGATTTAACTACCAACCTTCCTGCATCATCTGTTGTCATAGATTGTATATCGCCGCCAAAGCGAATTTTTATTTTACTAATGTCTGCGCCTGCATTTACCAGCAGTTTAAATTCAAAGCCCGGTCTATCAGCTCCATCAAAACTATATTCTGCATCTATACCAGGATACAAATTTTTATAAACCAATTTCTCAAATGCATATGCTTTTTGCTTGATCGTGCCGTAGGTATGATAGGATGCTTTTTTTTCCAGTGCAATGATTTCCGGGTTCGGGTTTGCATTTAGCCATTCAAAACTTATCATCCGGTAACAAGACTCTGTAATTCTTTTTCTTTCTTCTTTACTCATTCCAGCATGGATCAATGTTGATCTTTCTTCATATGTTAGTTGCTGTTGCTGCTTTTGCAGATGAATTACTCCTTTGGATGTAAATAATACAGGCATTGTCAGACCTTCATATCCATAAAGAACCCGGCCAAGGTTTTCAAAACCAGCCAGGGTATCGCCATACTGCCCTATATTTTGTATATACTCACCCTGTGTCCCGAAAAGATCGGTTTTCTTATCTGTAATTGCATTCAGCCGGTAAGTATTGGGAGAATTATTTTGTTGTTGTTGTTGTGCATGCAAAAAATCAACTGCTATCAGCATGAAAAAGCAGGCAATTAGTCGAGGTTTATAACAGTTAATGGTTCGGGAAAGCATGCAGTTGTTATATACTCAAATATAGCAACTAAAGCCCACGAATTAAATTGACAACCAATAAGAAGATGAGAAAATTTTTATAAAATCCCGGGTAAAAACCCGGTTATTTTACAGTAACATCTCCGGCTTTCTCATTTGGCCCCTTGAAAGAATTTATATCGATCGGGAAATGCCTTGTATTAAAATTTGTTTGCTGAAACTGATTTCGCAGCCAGGTCGCTGTATTTTCAAACCCCTTACCATCTTTTGTATCAAAATCATTTAGCACCAACCCGTTTGCTTCTTTTGACATTGAAGCAGGATCGTCTAAATAATAATATAATACAGCAAGGTTAAAATAACTTGCATACCGGATCTTACGATCGTGGCGATTATTAGAAGCATAATTTTTCCGGATCTTTTCAAAATAATCTATTACTGGTTTCAGTTGTTCCTTTGCCCCTACTACAGGTGTACTCGCAGTCAGATTAAACAACACTTCATTCATCTGCTGAACAGCTTTTTTCCAGGCACTGTTTTCCGGATGTTTGCGGGTATCGATGATCCATATATAATCATTAGCTGTTACTTCTTCAAAACCGAAATTATTTGTTATCTGCTGGCTCAGGTTTTGTATTGCAGTATTCACATTTTCACGAATTAGTTCTTTAGTAACTGCCATTGAGTTCACTATAAAATAACTTTCTGCTAATGGACGTAATGCAAATTCAGGACTCCTGTAAATTCTTTTATTATCGCGGCTTGCCATTTGCTGATCCATAATATGCACGCCCCTGTAATCAGTAATGGTAGCCTCGGCTTCAAAAGTATAAGTTACTTCCTGGGAATAAAATGTTTTTGTTCCTGTAATAACACCATTCTTGTCTTTGGTTGTTACCACCCTTTCTTTTACCGCTACATCGCCCGGTAGCAGATCACCAAACTTTATTCTTATTTCAAGGTGCCCGTCGCTTTGAAGCTTGCGCCAGCCTCCCAGTTTCACTGATTTTTCAGGTGTAAGCTCCTGCATGAATGGGTTCATCATCCTGGTTGTTTCCACTTCCACATTATAAGTGCGGTAGGTACTGTCCAGCTTCATAGTAGGCAGCGAACGGTATTGTACACTGAAACGGAATTTGTCCAGGTCTACTGATTTTTGTGCGGCTATTGCAAGCGGGAATACCAGTAAAAGGTAGGTGTATAGTTTTTTCACGAGATGGGATTTATTGATTAAACGTCAAAGGAAATGAAAAATTTCCTCAGCCTTCAGTTTCACAGGCTGATTAAACAACGTATTAACTCAGGTGAGAAAAACTCCGTCGATAAACTACGATAAAATTGCTTTAAGGATACAGTAAATACTTTTTCCGCATCTCTTTGTATTGGCTAAGCCCGGGTTCCCAACTTGCCCGAATTTCTTTCTCTGATTTTCCATCGATGATCTGCTGGCGGAATAAACCGGAACCAACCAGCCTTTCGATGGTTCCCATCTCCCTGCTCAATTTGGAATCGAAAAATTTTTCTTTATGCGGATGTGCTTTATACAATTCCATTATCCATTGCAGGTTTATCTGTTTTGTCTTGTAAAATTTTGTGATGTCATAATCTCTCAGATCAAGACCATAACAAGTCTGACCCATAAACAAAGGTGTTTCGGCCATACCTTTTATACTTTCAGATTTATAAGAGAACTGATAAATGCCTTTTAATTCAGGACTCCCAATTACTGTAAAAGGAAACATCGTACCACGACCATGATTAAGATAAGTTCCTTCAAACATACAAGTGGAAGGATACAACATGATTGCCTGTTGTGTGTTTAAGTTCGGCGAGGGTTTTACCGGCAATGTATAAGGCATATCATGATTATAATTCGCAACCGGTATTATCTTGATCTTACATTTTGCTTTACCCTTCAGCCAGCCTTCTCCATTTGCCATTTGTGCAAATTCTCCAACCGTTAATCCATGTGACATTGGAAGCGGGAACATACCGATCCCTGATTTATACTGCGTATCAAGAATAGGTCCATCAACTAAATATCCATTCGGATTGGGACGGTCAAGGATCAGCATTTCTTTTCCGTTTTCATAACAGGCATCCATTAACCTTACTAATGCATTTATGTTTGTATAAAAACGGCATCCCACATCTTGAAGATCATAAACTAATACATCCACATCAACCATATCTTCTTTTGATGGCTTATTCTTTTTTCCATATAATGAAATAATGGGAATATTGGTTTTAGTATCGATCTCATCCGCTACTTGCACTCCTGCACTTGCATTGCCACGAAAGCCATGCTCTGGCCCGAATACTTTTACAATGTTTAATCCAAGCGATTGCAGGCTATCAACCAAATGAGTATTGCCAATGATACTCGTTTGATTGGCCATTATAGCAACTCTTTTCCCTTTTAAGTACGGAACATATTTATCAGTTTGTTCAGCGCCGGTAAATAAAGACCGTTTGCCTGTTGTTTCATCCTGTGATGAAGAAGTGGATGGGGCCGGATGATGGGGCGTACCACAAAAATTAAAGATCAGTACTACAAACAAGAGTGATAAGGATTTCATTATTACTTTTTAAAATTTAAAAAATCAGACGCCGGATTCATCAAATGACAGTGTAATATCTTTAATTTTTGTTTCTACTCTCCTGCATTTTATTCCGGCTTTATCAAGCAGAAATTTGGATGCTTTGAAAATATCATTGCTTTCATATTTATTGGACAGGTAAATGACTTCTGAAATTCCTGATTGAATAATTGCTTTTGAACATTCATTACATGGAAATAAAGCGGTATAGATTTTACAACCCTTCAAATCCATCCCAATATTATTAAGAATAGCATTCAATTCAGCATGACAGATATAAGGATACTTAGTATGAAGAAACTCACCCTCTTTATGCCAGGGAAATTCGTCATCATCGCAACCGATCGGTAAACCATTATAACCGGCGCCTACGATTTTATTTTTTTCATTGACGATGCAGGCACCGACCTGTGTACTGGGATCTTTGCTGCGACGGGCAGATAGTAAAGCTACTCCCATAAAATATTCATCCCATGAAATGTAATCAGTACGCTTTTTCAATGCTTGCTGTTTTTATTTGTAAATACCTGAGTCCACGAATTTATGGTATTGTATCAAACTTTGAGTTGAATCAGGCAGCTGATTCATTTTAAAAAATAAAATTATAAGCGGCAGCAAGAGGATAACAGTGATTTCATAATTTTAAATTTCATTTTTAAAACTTATTTATGCCAAGACCTGATCTATCCCGTGTACCTAACTTTTTTCATAAATATATTAACCTGGTAAAAGAAGATGATCTAATGACGGCATTCAGTAACCAGTCAACATCTATGTTTTCATTTTTTAGTTCTATACCGGAATCAAAATATGATTTTGCTTATGATAAAGATAAATGGACAATAAAAGAACTACTGCAGCACATGATAGATGCAGAAAGAGTGTTTGCTTACCGTGCACTGACCTTTTCCAGAAAAGATCAAAACAACCTGCCCGGCTTTGATGAAAATGCATGGGCCCCGGAATCAAATGCAAGTGCAAGAAAGTGGGAGGATATGATCGAAGAATTCAAAGCTGTACGCAGATCAACTGAATACTTGTTTGATTCATTTAATGATTCGCAACTAGACTCAACAGGCAAAGCGAATAATCATCCTGTTTATGTGTTAGGAATTGGTTATATCTGTGTCGGGCACTGCAATCATCATCTTGCAATTTTGAAGGAACGCTATTTATAAAAAAATCCCGTCCCGTTTGGAACGGGACGGGACTCTTTGTATTTCATTTTTTATCAGAATGCTTTTTTCTTTTCTTCTACTGTAGGCTTCCCTTGTACCAGGTTTTGCTGGTTCACCATATCATTCACCACTTTTACAGCCTGGTCAAGATAAATATCTTTACGCAGATTTTTTAACCAGTTATTGAAACGATCTTGTTTGCTTTTATCATTTGACCATTTGTTGACTTCGCTTGAAAGTGCTTTAACATCCAGTTCGTCCTCCAATTTCATCAGGCTTTCTAATTGTTTTATAGTTGCGCTGATCATTTTTCTTTCTTTCCTGTACTTATCCAGTTGCAGAGAATAATCTTTATCATTCTGTTTTGCCAGCCAGTCTGTATTTTCTTTAATCAATTTGAAAGCAACATTGCTTTGTAATCTCTCACCGCTTAGTTGCTGTAAACGCTCCAGGTTAAAAGGAGAATTAGAATTTTGATAATGTGCTTTTGTTATTTCATCCCAGGGCAATGCATCCTCGTCATCTTTCTCTCTTACTTTCAGGTATTCAAGATTATCAGGTAATACAATATCAGAACTTACACCTTTCAATTGTGTAGAACCACCATTGATACGATAGAATTTTTGTAAAGTGAGTTTTACAGTACCTAATTCAGAATTAGATGCAGAGAATCCTGTTTCAGGATCGAGCCCAATATTTCTTTGTACCGTTCCTTTGCCATACGTAGACGTACTACCAATGATAACACCACGACCATAATCCTGTATAGCTGCAGCAAAAATTTCTGATGCTGATGCGCTGAATTCATTTACCATCACCGCCAACGGGCCGGTGTATAATACCGAACGGTCTTTATCATTTAATACGGTTGGTTTTGAATTACGATCTTTTACCTGTACGATTGGACCATCATTGATGAACAGACCAGCCATTTGTACAACATCATATAAAGAACCGCCACCGTTATTACGTAAATCCATTACAATACCATCTACCTTCTCTTCTTTCAGTTTCGCTACTTCTTTTGCTACATCAATATAACTACGGTTACCATCCGGATTATCGAAGTCTGCATAAAACTCAGGCAGGTAGATATAACCGATCTTATAACCGTTATTATGAACAATTGCACTGCGTGCAAATGTTTCATCCTGTACAATTTCATCACGGACCAGTGAAATAGTTTTAAGTGTACCATCTGATTTTTTAAGTGTAAGCCTTACCTCAGTTCCTTTTTTACCACGGATCACTTTCACAGCATCAGTTACACTGTAGCCAGTCAGTTCAATAGGGTCAGCTTTTCCTTCGGCAACTTTCATTATCACATCACCAACCTGTACTTCACCACTTTTCCAAGCAGGACTGCCGGTAAGCAACGTATTAACTTTAATATTCCCTTCATCATAAACCAATGAAGCGCCGATGCCAAAGAAGCGGCCACTCATTTCTTCATCAAAATATCTTTTATCAACCGGCGGGAAGAACTCGGTATGCGGATCCATTGTAGTCGTTACTGCATTTACATAGAGGCTGAATTTATCATCATCCGTAAACTTTAAACGATACCGTTCAAAAGTGCGGTCCATTATTTTTTTCACTCTTTCTCTTGCCTCTTTTTCCAGTTCTTCGTCAGATTTCATTACAAAACCTTCAACGCCTTTATTCTTTTCGCGGTTGTCAAGGATATCCACATAACGTTCAAGCGTCATGTATTTTAATTTCTTTCTCCACCTGTCTTTTACCTCCGCTTCGTTTACTGCATATTTTAGTTTATCTCCATCAAGTACTACGCTTTCATCCGTATTGAATTCAAAAGGCTTTGAAAGAATATCATTATAAATTTTTGAAGCCTCTTCAATTCTTTTTGTAAATGCATTGCCGGCTGCCAAAAAATATTCAACCGGGCTGCCTTTTAATTCATCATCCAGTTTTGTATCAAATTTTTTCAATGCATCTGCATCAGATTGTAGAAAGAATGTTTTCTCACGATCGAGATCATCCAAATATTTTTTAAATACTTTTTTTGAGAAGTTATCATTGATGTCCTGCGGACTGAAATGCCCCTGGACAAGCATTTCACCAACCAATTTCAAAATCTTTTCATACTTACCTGGCGGGTTAGTATTACTATTCTCAAGCGAACGAAACGCAAGAAAGGAACCAGCTGCACAAAACAGCAACACTACGGGGAGTCTTTTCATATTTGTTAGATATTTAAATGCTTTTAGCATAACCCAAAAATAACGTAAAAAGAGTGGTTTTCTTGTCTTTAGAGGCTTTTAACAGCAGTTTTTGACAAACGGTATTATAAGTTAAAAAAGAAAACTCCCTGCGAGCAGGGAGTTTTTTCTTCATTTCGGGTAACCAATGGGGTTCGAACCCACGACCCTCAGAACCACAATCTGATGCTCTAACCAACTGAGCTATGGCTACCGTATTTGGGCGACAAAAATATGAAAATCATGTATGCACACAAAATGAGATTTTGAATACGATGCAGCATACTGTTTCTTTGCAGCCAATTTTCTTTAACTATGAATTACTGGCTCATACTTATTCCACTTATCTCAGCATTTATCGGATGGTTCACCAACTGGATCGCCATCAAAATGCTTTTTCATCCTAAAGAACCTAAAAAAATTCTCGGCGTTACTTTTCATGGCATTTTTCCAAAAAGACAAAAAAAACTTGCTGCCAACCTGGGTAAAATGGTGAGTGATGAATTTCTATCATTTGCAGATATAGAAGAAAAAATCAGTGACCCAAAAAACCTGAAGCAGGTGATGCCACTGATCGATTCCCATATAGAGAATTTTTTAAGACGTAAACTGCCCGATGAAATGCCGGTCATTAGCATGTTCATCGGCGATAAGACCATCAATAAGATGAAATCTGTCTTTATGCATGAATTGGAAGAATTATTCCCCATACTGATGAAGCAATATGCCGGCAACATGAAAGCAGAACTTGATCTTGAACAAATCGTTTATACCAAAGTATCTGCTTTTTCGTCCGATAAACTGGAGAATATGCTTTACCAGATCATGTCAAAAGAATTCCGTTTTGTAGAAATCCTCGGTGGCATAATTGGCCTGCTTATTGGATTTTTACAGGTACTGATATCGGAATTGACCCGCTAAAAACTGCGTTTGCCAAGCAATTTCCTTTTATCAGCACTTATCTACCTTTCATCATAGAAACTTTTTGTTTGGTGAAGGTTATAACAACTTTGACCGTCTAACTTAAAAATTTGAAAATGAACAAGTTTCTCGCATTAATTTCCTTTTTGATTATTAGTCTTTTATCTTTTTCCCAAAACCCAACGATGCAAGGTGGCGGCAACAGAAATGGCGGAGGCGGAGGCCAAATGCCTAACGGTCGTTTTTATGGAAAAATTGTAGATGGAAAAACAGGCAAAGCCATCGAATTTGCAAGTATTGAATTATACCAGAATAAACTTGACACGGTAACTAAACAAAGAGTTGAAAAATTGGTAACGGGAATGCTTACAAAGGCAAACGGTGAATTTTCGCTGGAAAATGTGCCAGCAATGGGACAGTCCAAAATAAAAATTACAGCTATAGGTTTTAAAGGCCTTGAAAAAAGTGTTGCTTTTGATTTGAAAAGCGGCAATATGATGACTGCTCTTGATAAGGACCTTGGCAATTTTAAAATGGAAATTGATGAGCAGGTATTAGGTACTGTAACAGTAACAGCTTCACGTTCGGCGCTAACACTGGCTGCTGATAAAAAAGTTTTTAACGTAGATAAAAATCTTGTGAGTGCCGGCGGTACTGCAGAAGATGTAATGAAGAATGTTCCTTCCGTTCAGGTTGACCTCGATGGAAATGTAACATTGAGAAATAATACGCCAACAATATTTGTTGATAACAGACCTACTACTCTTACGCTTGACCAGATCCCTGCCGATGCGATTGAAAGTATTGAGATCATCACCAACCCATCAGCAAAATATGATGCATCAGGCGGACAGGCTGGTATTTTAAATATCGTTTTAAAGAAAAACCGTAAAGCAGGTTATAACGGAAGTATAAGAGCAGGTATCGATAGCCGTGCCCGTGTAAATTTTAATGGAGATATAAACGTAAGAACTCAGAAAATAAATACGTTCATAAGTGGAAATTTTAATCAGCGTAAATCCATCGGCACTGGTCATACTGAGAGAACAACGACAATCAGTACACCAAGTACTTTTTTAACTCAGGACGACCGTAGTGTTTCTGAAGGAGATATGAAAGGCATCAGAGCCGGGTTTGACTATTTCTTGAATAACCGTAACACTGTTACACTTAGTGCCAATATGTTCAAGGGTGCATTTGAACCAGAAACAATCAGTGATATTCATATTGATTCCTTATACCCTATAGTAACTTCTTCATTCACTAATAGATTAGCGAATTCTGAAAATGAATTCAAAAATAAAGGCTTACAGGTTGGTTACAAACATCTTTTCCCTAAAGCAGGACGTGAATGGACTGCCGACGTTAACTTTAACAGCGGCAGAAATAGGAACAACAACCTCATCACTACAGATTACTATACTGTACCTCAGGATTCACATGTGGGTACCAACATGCAAAGACAAAGTACTGCCGGTATTAATAAGAACATTGTTTTACAAAGTGATTTTATAAATCCCCTGACGGATAAATCAAAAATGGAACTGGGTGTCCGTATGCAAATAAGAGATATAAACAGTGAACAGCTTTTTTATTATGTAGAGCCTGGCACAGGAGGAGAAACTTATGTACCTGAATTATCTTCCAGGTTTAACAGCAAAGATCATGTGTATGCTGCCTATGCCACTTACAGCAACCAGGTGAATAATTTTAATTACCAATTAGGATTAAGAGCAGAGAATTCTAATTATGATGGCGAAATGCCGGATAAAAACCAGGACTTCAATGTCAATTTCCCAATAAGTCTTTTTCCAAGTTTAGGAGCCACTATTAAAATGAAGAAAGATCAGGACTGGCAGTTTAACTATTCAAGGAGAATAAACAGGCCAAATTTCTTTCAAATGTTTCCTTTTACCGATTACTCAGATTCACTTAATGTAAGAAGAGGAAATCCAACGCTGAAACCAGAATTCACTAACTCAGCTGAGGTTTCTTATTCAAAGACTTTTGAAAAAACCAGGGACAACCTGTTGGTTTCATATTATTATAAAAGAACAGACAACCTGATTACAAGCTATCAAATAAAGGAACAAAATCCAATAAGTGGCGATGATGTTTTGGTAAACACTTATATCAATGCAAACTCCAGTTATGTAACCGGGCTTGAATTAACATCTAAAAATAAGATCACCAAATGGTGGGATATGACAACAAACTTTAATTTCTTCACTTCAAAGATCACTATAGAAGATCCAAGTTTGCCGGAGACAGACCAGTTTCTGAGCTGGTTTGCCAAAATGAATAATTCATTTAAGCTACCCAAGAACTTTACATTCCAGTTGTCAGGCGAATACCAGTCAAAAACTGTATTGCCTCCTGGTGGATCAGGTGGCGGTAGCGGTCGTGGTGGTAGTATGATGATGCATGGCGGTCCGCAAAGCACTGCACAGGGATATAATTTACCTAACTATTATGTTGACCTGGCATTACGTTATGAATTTATGAAAGAGAAAAGAGCATCGATCGCAGTTAGCTGGAGCGATATTTTCAAAACAAGACGCAATTTCACTTATTCCGAATCTCAATTTTTCACACAAGAATCTCTTCGTCGTCGCGACCCTCAGATGGTTCGTGTTAACTTCAGCTGGCGTTTTGGGAAATTTGATATGAATCTGTTCAAACGCAAGAATACAAGAAGTGAAGGTGATGGCAGTGATGGAATGATGCAATAAAATCGTTATTTAAAATATAAGTCCCGCATAATGCGGGACTTTTTTATTGCCATTCCTTACCTGTATATTTGAAGCCGTATGCAAAAATTACAGTTTGCAATTATTGGTTGTGGTAAAATAGCAATACGCCATGCAGAGCAGGCAGCAAAGCATGGTAGTATCGCCGGTGTATGTGACATTATAAATGAACGAGCTGATGAATTAGCTTCAAAATTTAATACACAAGCTTATTATTCCATTGAAGATCTGTTTACCGATGTAAAAAATATTGATATAACCGCCATCTGCACACCGAACGGGTTGCATACTGAACATTCAATAATGGCTTTGAATGCTAAATCAAATGTTTTGTGTGAAAAGCCTATGAGTATAAGCGGCCATTCAGCGATAGAAATGATGCAAGCTGCTGATACAAACAACAAAAAATTGTTTGTAGTAAAATCTACCCGCTACAATCCCGCATTGGCTGAGTTAAAAAAAATAATCATTGAAAATAAACTGGGAAAGCTTTTCAGTTTTCAATTGAATTGTTTCTGGAATCGCCCCAAAACATATTATAATGATTGGAGAGGAACGCTAAAACTTGATGGCGGCACTCTTTATACTCAGTTTAGTCATTATATCGATGCAATGCTTTGGTTATTTGGCGATGTAAAATCAATAAATGGTTTCAGGAAAAATATGTATCATAAAGATGTAATCGAGTTTGAAGATACGGGATCTGCATCGCTGGAGATGGAGAATGGAATGATCGGTGGACTCAACTGGTCGGTTAATACATTTGAAAAAAACATGGAAGTATCGCTGACATTAATTGGCGAGAAGGGATCTGTACGCATTGCCGGTAGTTACATGAATAAAATTGAATACCAGCATTGCGATGCTACTGAATTAAAAAATATTTTTGACGGCGCTGCTAATGATTATGGATTTTACAAAGGCTCCATGAGCAATCATGATAAAGTGTATGAAAATATGCTGATTGCCATGAACGATAATACACATCCTTTCAGCAATGCGGTTGACGGGCTGAAAACAGTTGAACTAATTGAACGGATCTATCAAACAATACCACTTAGCTGATCTTTTGAATTTTGAAAAAAATATATTTTACAGTAACCAATGATCTGAACCTCGACCAGCGAATGCAGCGTATCTGTACCACGTTGGCTGAAAATGGTTATGACATTACATTGGTGGGCCGGGAATTACCTGCTTCCCTCCCCTTGACAGCACAAAAATTCAAACAGCGAAGATTAAAATGCTGGTTCAATAAAGGCAAACTATTTTATTTCGAATATAATCTTCGCCTGCTGAGTTTTTTAATGCTGAAAAAAATGGATGCGATCTGTGCCATTGATCTTGACACTATTCACCCTTGCTATACTATTTCATGGTTCAAAAAAATTCCCCGCATTTATGATGCCCACGAATTGTTTACTGAACTAAAAGAAGTAATAACAAGGCCGCGGGTGAAAAAAATATGGGATGCAGTTGAGAAAAAACTGGTTCCAAAATTTAAATGGGGCTATACAGTGAGTGAAGGCATTGCAGAAGAATTTAAAAAAAGATACGGCGTTGACTATATCACCATCCGCAATGTACCGGTACTGAAAGAAACAGAAACAACCGAAATTACTAAGCAGTTTATTTTATACCAGGGAGCAGTAAATGAAGGCCGGGGGCTTGAAGTTCTTATTCCGGCCATGAAATATGTAAACTCCAAATTAATGATATGCGGTGATGGAAACTTTATGGCTCAATTAAAAAAGCTGATCGCTGAAAACAAACTTGAAGATAAAATTGAGTTGAAAGGTTGGGTTGCTCCAGATAAACTCAGATCCATTTCGCAACAAGCTGCGATTGGAATTGCCTTATCAGAAAAAGAAGGATTGAATCAATGGCTGGCATTGCCGAATAAATTTTTTGATTATATCCATTCTGCAGTTCCGCAGATCACCATGAATTTTCCTGAATACAAGAAGATAAACAGGCACTATGAAGTAGCGGTTCTTATTGATGAGTTAAAACCCGAAGCAGTAGCTGACACGATCAATGAGTTGTTGAATAATGAAGTTAAAAGGAATCTGCTAAGAGAGAATTGTCTGAAAGCCAAACAGGAATTGAACTGGCAAAATGAAGAGAAAAAGTTAGTTGAGTTTTATAGAAAAATATTTGCAGAAGATCGATGAGCCTTTATTTAGCCGCTTTTTTTAAGCGTATAAAATGTGCCAGCCGCATCCAGTCAAAATATTTTAAGGAAGGCTCATAAGAGCAAAGGTTTTTTATGATCGAAGAATGAAACCATTTTTCCGCCAAAGCAACCAGCCCGGTAATTTTATAGCGGTCTAATTTTTTATACATCTCGTACAACTTTACATGTCGGGCAAGTTCTTCTTCACCAATTAATCTTTCCAGCACAAGTAGATTTTCCACCGCCATCAAAGACTTATTTATATATGAATTACATTCCTCGATGCCTTCATGCATAACAGGGTTTTCAATAAATTTTGCCTGAACACCTTTCTTTTTTAGTTCTATTCCCCATAAAGTATCCTCGTGGCCATATTGATTTAGTGGCGCATTAAAATCCATTCCGAGAAAAACATCCTTCTTTATTAAAAAATTACTGGAAAGAAAAACCCGTTGCGTACTCTCCCTGAATGTTCCGTACCGCCAGTGTAGCTTAAATTTATTTTCATCCGGTTCCGTTTCTTCATATACGAGGCCACCGCTACATACATCGGTGTTTTCCTTCATTTGTGCATGATAGTTTGCAATAAAACCAGGGCTGATGATCTTTACATCGCAATCTAAAAAAAGCAGGTAATCATATTGTGCTTGTGATGCCAGTAATTTCCTGGTGATCGTTCTTCCGCAATTGGATTTATTGCGTGAATAGAAAATAAAATCAGCTTCGGCTAATTGCTGGTTCAAATTATTAAACTCTGATGCAGAAGCATCATCCAGTAATATAATTTCGCTTATAATTTTTTCTTTCGTGAGCAGGCTTGCCAGTGCGGATACCAGCAAAGTAACATCCCTGTTGAAGACTGGTATAAGAACAGATAAATTCAAAAATTTTACATTTGAGCATTATCAAGTACACGGCCTCTTTCGGTACGTATCATCCGGGCCGGGAATTTTTGCACTACGATATAATCATGAGTCGCCATCAGCACGGTTGTGCCATATTCTTTTGCTATCTGGAATAACAAACTCATAATTTCATCTGATGTTTCGGGGTCAAGGTTACCGGTAGGTTCATCAGCAAGAATCAATTTCGGCGAATTCAATAATGCCCTTGCGACATCCACCCTTTGCTGCTCGCCACCGCTCAGCTCAAAAGGCATTTTAAACCCTTTCGATTTCAAGCCAACCTTATCCAGTACATCGGAAATTTTTTCATCCATCAGTTTATTATCCACCCACCCTGTTGCTCTTAAAACAAATTTCAAGTTATCATTTACATTTCTGTCGGTTAATAATTGAAAATCCTGGAACACCACACCCAATGAGCGGCGGAGAAAAGGAACCCTCTTCCAATCCAGGTTTTTTAGAGTATGCCCGACTACAGTGGCCTCCCCTTCACGCATCGGCAACTCACCATAAAGTGTTTTTAATAAGCTTGATTTACCAGTACCAGTCTTGCCCAGCAAGTAAACAAACTCTCCTTTATTTACAGTGAGGTTCACATCCTGTAAAATGAGGTTATTGCCCTGGTAAATATTTGCATGCCTTATATCTATGATTGCTTCAGCCATTCTAATGGGTTTGGTTTGTGCAAAATAAAGGAAGAAATGCTAGGGAGTAATAAAAATTTTCGCTTTAACTAAATTTTTAGTTGTTAAACTAAATAATTAGTTATAGCTTCGGTTTATCAATTTTTAAAAAGATGAAACCACTTACAAAAGCAGAAGAGCAGATCATGCAGGTATTATGGAAATTAGATAAAGCATTTCTGCGTGAAATAACCGATGCGATGCCGAACCCCAAACCACATCAGAATACAGTTGCAACAATTCTTAAAATTCTTATTGAAAAAGAGATCGTTGATGTGGAAGTGATGGGTCGACAGCACCGCTATTTCCCCGTTGTAACCAAAGATGAATACTCGGGAAAATCGATCAAACAGTTTGCAAAAAACTATTTCGAAGGTTCATTTAGTAATGTGGTGTCTTACCTCGTAAAAGAAAATAATATAAGTGTAGAGGAACTCGAGAGTCTGTTGGCACAAATTAAAAAACAACAAAAACAAGGCAAATGAAACCCTTACTTGTTTACCTGCTGCAAATGATCATTGCTTCCGGCATCCTCTATTGCTATTATCATTTTTTTCTTCGCAATAAAAATTTTCATCGTTACAATCGCTATTACCTGCTGATGGCTGTTGTGATCAGTATTGTCATACCATTTCTGAATATACCCGTGTACTTTACAAATGAAAACACTGATAATTCTTTTTTGATGCAAACACTCGGTATTATCACCCCACCTGCAGAGGAAGAAGCAACAATCTCTGTTGTAGCACAATCAACACAAACAAGATATAACTGGTTTAGCTGGCAAAATATTTTTTATACCCTGTATTTTCTTATTGCCATTGCTTTTATTACAAGGATTCTTCTTTCAGTAAGAAAAATAAGGATCATCAGTAAAAATTATCCTTCTGAAAAAATCGGTGATATAAATTTTGTGAACACGACTGAACCGGGTACACCTTTCTCATTCTTTAAATGGTTGTTCTGGAATAAGGAGATCGAATTGCAATCAGAAAAAGGCGAGCAGATATTCAGGCATGAGCTATTTCACATTCAACAGCTGCATAGCGCAGATATTGTTTTTCTTGAATCGATAGCTGCAATCGCCTGGTTCAATCCATTTTTTCACATGATAAAAAAAGAACTCAAAGCTATTCATGAATTTTTAGCCGATGAATATGCCATGCAAAAAATAGAGAGCTGGAAATATGCAGAACTACTACTGATGCAGGCATTGAACACAAAACAAAACCTTGTCAATCCATTTTTTCATACCCAAATAAAAAGACGTATAGCCATGATAACCACATCTCAAAAACCCGGGCACCAGTACCTCAGAAAGCTACTGGTGCTTCCGGTTGCTGCAATTATTGTAGCACTATTTGCTTTCAGTTATAAAAACCGGAAAGCAGAAAATGATTCTATAATCCGATCCTCTGAACGGGTCACCATTGTTGTGGACGCAGGGCATGGAGGAACAGATAAGGGTTCAAAAGCATTGGATGGAATTACAAATGAAGCTGCATTAAATCTTGAAATTTCAAAAATCATTCAGCAATTGGCGCCAGAGTATAATATCAAAGTATTAATGACAAGGGAGAATGATGATTTTCCCGGAGGGGCGACTGAAATAAAAGAAGGGCTGAGAAAAAGAGTTGAGATAAGTAATTCAGCAAACCCTGCAGCTTTTATTTCGATTCATATTAATTCGGCAGGTTCACAGGACAAACCTACCTCTTTAACAGGATTTGACACTTATGTTTCCAGTAAGAAAAAGAATTTGGCTGATAAGGCCCTTGCTTCTCATCTTATAAAAGAAATAGAAGGCATATACACTGTCAATCCAACTATTAAGCTTCGTGAGAATATGGGGGTTTACGTACTGGATGATACAAAAGCCCCTTCTGTAATTGTTGAATGTGGTTATATCACTAATCCAAAAGACCTGGCTTATATCACTGACAAATCCAACCAGGAAAAAATTGCAAGAGCAATTTTGAATGGGGTAAGTCAATTTACTAATCAAACTAAATTAAAAGAAGGTATTACTAAAATAATAAAAGAAGAAATTGAGCTGAACAAAAAAGAGACAAGACCTGTAACCGATACTCCGAAGATTAAAACGCTTGAAGTAACACTTGTAGATACCGCACCGTTAGTAGTACTCGATGGAAAAATTTATGGAAGAATAATTATCAAGAAAATTGATGCAGAATTTTCACCAAATGATATTGAAAGCATAGCTGTACTGAAAGGCCCTACTGCTATTTCGAAATATGGTGAGCAAGGTAAGTATGGCGTTATTGAAATATTTACAAAAAACTACATTACTAAGCATCCGGAAATTAAGGCTCAAAGAATAGCCTTACATGATAGTTTAAATAAAAATAACAATCGACCATTACAAGAAGTAGTTGTATCGGCACCCCTGAAAAAAGGATCTGAAAATGAATTTTCAGATAATGCAACTCCGATATTTGAAAAAGTTGAAATACCTCCATCATTTCCTGGCGGGGTAGACGCCTGGAGAAAATTTCTTCAAAAAAATCTTGATGCAACAATTCCCATAAGAGATAGTGCAGAAGCAGGTACGTATACAGTGCTTGTCCAATTTATTGTTGATAAGAATGGTAATATAAATTCAATGAAAGCATTAACCAAACATGGACATGGCATGGAAGAAGAAGTGGTACGTGTAATTGCAAAAGGACCTAAATGGGTACCTGCACAACAGAACGGGCATGTAGTGAATGCATTTCATACACAGCCTGTAACATTTGTGATTACGGAAGAAGTAGACGAAGTGGCTCCAATAATTACCAAAACTCAAGACCAGGCAAAGCCTCTTCCAAATTATCCTAAAATCAGTGTAAAAGATTTGCAAAAAGCGACCATATACGATTTAACCTGGCTGAAACCCGGAACAGAAATATCAACTTTTACTTTTTCAATTGACAAAGATGATGGGCATATCTATGATTTTGTAAACATTGGAAATGAATTCAATTCACAAATAAGACAACTGATTAATACCGCCGAGCCCGGAAGAATTCTTACATTTGAAAACATTACTTTCACAAAAGATGGAGTAAAAAAGAAAATACCCTCAAAAGTTTATCTCGTAACCAATTAATATTTCAACTCATTTCCATTAACCATAATCACTAACTCCTTTTTTTCGCTAGCCTCTACCCTGCCAATAACCTGTGCATCCACGCCAAAACTTTTTGAGATGCTGATCAACTTGTCAGCATCTTTTTGATTTGTATAAATCTCTAACCGGGTGCCCATATTAAAGACCTGGTACATCTCCCTGTTATCAGCCCCGCTTGATTGCTGAATGAGATTGAAGATAACAGGCGGTTCAAATAAATTATCTTTTATGATTCTTACCTTCTCAGGTACATATTTAAGGCACTTGGTTTGTCCGCCACCGCTGCAATGTATCAGTCCGTGAACTGATTCAAATTGATTTTCCAGGATCTCTTTAAGTATCGGGGCAAATGTTCTTGTTGGAGATAAAATAAGATGCCCTATATCGGTTGCCTGTTGGCCGGGAATAGAAATTTCTTCCGTCATTTTATGTGGCCCGATATAAACAACATCATTATCCAACGAATTATCATACGACTCTTTAAAATTTTCAGCATAAAATTTACTCAGCATATCATGTCTTGCACTTGTAAGGCCATTGCTGGCAATACCGCTATTGTAAGAAGTTTCGTAATCAGCTTTTCCAAATCCAGCCAAACCAACAATTACATCACCTGCCTGTATTTTTTCATTAGTGACCAATTTATTCTTTGGCCATCTTGCCGTCATTGTTCCGTTTACAGCGATCGTTCTTACCACATCACCCACATCAGCAGTCTCGCCGCCCATATAGGTAATGTTTACTCCAAATTTTTTCATTGAATCAAAAAACTCCTGGCTGCCTTCTATTATCGCCTTCAAAACATCGGCTGGAATTACATTTTTATTGCGATCAATAGTAGAGGAAAAGATCAACTGATCATAAATACCGACACATAGCAGATCATCAAGATTCATCACGATCGCATCCTGTGCTATTCCTTTCCAAACGGAAACATCTCCCGTTTCTTTCCAGTATAAATAAGCCAGTATAGATTTCGTGCCAGCCCCGTCTGCATGCATCACATTCACCCATGCTTCATCGCCACAAAGCACATCGGGGTAAATTTTACAAAATGCCATCGGGTAAAGTCCCTTGTCAAGGTTCTTTGTAGCTGCATGAACTTCCTCTTTTTGCGCTGAAACGCCTCTTTTTGAATATAACGACATCGGGAAATTTTGGATTGCTGCAAAAATAACTGAACAATGAACATTGAACATTGAGCATTGAACATTTATTTTGCACTCAATGAAGATACACTACGACATAGATGATCTGCCCCCATTCAGAAACGCTGTCATTACCATAGGTACATTCGATGGTGTGCACATGGGGCACAGGCAGATCCTTGCTAAGCTGAAAGATGAAGCTGCTGCTGAAAACGGCGAAACGGTGATCATTACATTTCACCCTCATCCCAAAAAAGTTGTTTCATCCGTATATACGGGTATAAGATTGATAAATACGCTGGATGAAAAACTGGAAATACTTACAGGGCTCGGCATCGATCATGTGGTGGTGGTTCCTTTTACAGAGGTTTTTGCTAACCAAACAGCCAATGCCTATATTAAAAATTTTTTGGTTGATAAATTTCATCCACATACCATTATTATTGGTTATGATCATCGGTTTGGAAAAGAACGAAAAGGCGACTACCTGCTGTTAGAAGAAATGGCACCTGTTTACAACTACCGGATAAAAGAAATACCCAAGCATGTGCTGGACGAGATCTCTATCAGCAGTACAAAGATCCGCGAAGCTGTATTGACTGGTAAAATTGAGATAGCGGATAAATTACTTGGCTATAATTTCTTTTTTAGTGGCACAGTTGTACATGGTGATAAATTGGGAAGAAAGCTAGGTTACCCAACTGCAAATCTGAAAATTGAGAACGAAGAAAAGATCATTCCGGGTAATGGAATCTATGCTGTGTATGCTGAGGTGAATGGGCAATTGGGAATTGGCAATAATGAATCATCAGCAAGCAATTCACCATTCACTATTCACCATTCACCTTACAAAGGCATGATGAGCATCGGCTTCCGTCCTACTGTTGATGGCAAGAAACGTGTAGTGGAAGTAAACCTGTTTGATTTTGATGAAGAGATTTACGGTCAAACCCTGAAAGTATATGTAAAGCAGTATTTGAGAGAGGAAATTAAGTTTAGCTCATTAGAGGATCTAATAAAACAGATAGACCAGGATAAGATCGATTCCCTAAAAATTCTATGACCTAGTTCATCATCTTTACAACCATCTCTTTTAACAATGACGCATCTTCTGTGCCTGCATCATGTACGCCAATGCTACGAAGGTTGTAATGATGAAATAATAACAAGGCCCTTTCCACACCGGCGTATGAATATAACTTGGCCGCCTTTATATAATCTTTTACAAAAAAAGAAGAACGCATGCCCAATGCCTGTGCTATTGCTTTTTCATCACTTGTATTTAAGCCATAAATTATAAACACTTTACTAAAAAATGCATACAGCGATGGTAATATCAACTGTATCGGCGCTGCTTTGGGATTTGATTCAAAATACTGAATGATGCGAATCGCTTTAGGTAAATTCTTTTCGGCAAGCGCAGCCTGCAGCTCAAACACATTAAACTCTTTACTTACACCAATATACTCTTCAATATCTTCTTCTGTAATATTTTTTCTTTTACCAAGATTAATGGAAAGTTTATCGATCTCATTATCTATCCGGGACAAGTCATTGCCGATATGATCTACCAACAGCATTAAGGCTTTTGGAGAAATGGTCAACCCTTTTGAATGCACCAATTCACTTGTCCACTCCGGTAGTTTTTCATCATACATTTTTTTAGTGGTAAGCACTACGCCGTTCTTTGCAAGTGTTTTGGCAAACTTTGTACGGCCATCTACTTTTTTCTCTTTATAAGAAACAACAAACACAGTTGAGCTTAAAGGGTTTTCTACATAAGGTTCCAGTTTTTCTATATCCCTCATTTGCTGGGCTTCTTTTAAAATAACGACCTGGCGTTCTGCAAACATTGGGTAACGGCGGCATGCATTAATTACGTCTGCCCAGTTCGCATCTTTACCATAAAAAACACTTAGGTTAAAGGAGGCTTCTGACTCAGGCAATATCTGGTGTTCAGCATATTCTACCAACTTATCGATATAATAGTTTTCTTCTCCTTCAAGCCAGTATAAAGGCTTGAAAGCCTTCTTTTTCCAGTCCGATATAATTTTATCCACTTCCATAAGCTGCTAAGTTACAGGCTTTGACAT